>CALBLD010000103.1 GCA_937895775.1 uncultured Clostridia bacterium | reverse complement strand
TTCAGCGATCCATTCTATTTTTCGCGCGTATTCAAGCAACGGTTTGAAAAGTCACCGAGCGAATACATCGATGCATACAAAAAGAGAAAAAATGTCACATCGGACACAGATAGAGCAGATAAAACACAAAAAAATGACACGGATGAATAATCATCCGTGTCGCTCTTTATTAAACCGATTTTCTTTTTCTTCTGATCGAAATAAAGCAGATTCCGACAAACGCGAATGCCGAGACAGTTACGAAAACGGGCATACCGTCACCTGTCTTCGGAGGGTCAACCACCGGCGGTTTTTCGGAGCCTCTGCCATTGCAGTAAACCTCTATTTCCGAAACCGATGCATGTCCCGCAAAAGAGTTGTTTTTACCGACCACACGCACCTTGGAACAGCTGACATTTTCATTCAGCGTAAATATATACGATTCATGAGTTGCCCCCTGTGCTTCTCTGTTATCTGCCGGATAGTCCGGTGTCAGGCTGAATCCGACATCCTTCCATTTACCGTCCGAAAAAACCTGCAACTTCGGCGATTCGCCGAACCAACCGCCGTCATTCCAGTGTCCGCCCTCCCAGAATATGACCTGACTTACGTCATATTCCTTTTCAAATTCGACACCGAACCACACTCCGAGATCATCCGAGTAATTTGCTCCGAAACTGTCAACATTTTCACTCGCGGTTTTATTTTTGTTTGTTATGAACGACATATCCTTACCGGTCGCATTTGTTATTCCGGTAAGCGTCGCACCGAGCTTTGTGATATCGGTACCGCATATCACACCGTTATAGCCTTCCGCGTTTTTCGGTTTTTCACCGAGCGTGACCGTACCGAGGTGAGCCGTGTTCGAAAAAGCATCCGAATAACCGTTCCATGTAACGAAATCCGCTCTACCGTTATTATCGCAGATGTTGTCATTGACCCAGATCTCAAGTCCGAACTGCGAGCCTTTTTCGGCTTTGAAGTCGCTGTATATTCCGATATCCACCGACGCTTCGACACAGTAACCCTTATCTGTAAGCGAAACGGCTGTTTTCACGAAGTTCGCAACGCTTATGTAGTGATTCCAATAATAGCCTCTTGCATTTACATCAATATAAAAAGCATTGGAATCGTAGCCTTCGGTATGTTCATTTCCGAGATCAAGCATTATATGGATAGTATTTTTTGTCCAAAGATCGCCCGGATTTTCGCATTTTTCATACTCCGCACTGCCTATTGTGGAGTCGGTAACATCCACAAGGAAGTAAAGATATGTACTGTCGTACATAACCTTCCATTCAGCCGCGATTTCGGTCGGGGTTTTACTGTCATGCTTATCCGATCTGTATGTCTTTGCGTTTTTCCAGCCGTTGTCGGGTTTGCCGTCAATCGCCTCCGGCTTTCCGAAAACCGCCTCCGCAGCCGCAAGCTCATCGGCACAAGTGCCAAACGCCGCGGCGCACAGCATCATAACGACTGCCAACAATAAAGATACGCTCTTTTTCATTATTTTTTCCTCCGTTTTGTTTCGTTCTTTACTTATTATAATTTTACCAGCAATAAATCCGGAGAAACATATTCATTTATGCAATAAAGATGTAAAAAACGGAATATCAACGGCAGGAAAATCGTTTTTTATATTCGGTCGGCGAAGCACCGTATTTTTTCTTGAACAGTTTACTGAGATGAAACTCATCACTGAATCCGAGTGCATATGCAATCTCGTATATCCGTATATCGGGATCGAATTTTATCATTGAAAGTGCCTGCGTCAGCTTATAATCAAGCTGAAATCTGTAAAAGGATTTATTATACCTCTTTATAAAGCTTCCGCGCAGTGTTTTCGAAGAAACAAAGAGAAGATCCGACATTTCTCCTTCTTTGAAAAATCTGTCTGGTGACGAGCGCATGATATTTATGCACTCACTCACAAGATCGCGCGTTTTTACGATCGTTTTCTGATCGCACATATACAGAAAACAAATCAGCGAATTGAACAGAGTCGGAAGAATTATATGCTTTTTCGACCGAGCATAGCCATTTCGAAAAAAAGCGACTTTACCGTTCGGTCATTTCCGGTATGTATTACATTCCCGAGCGGAAGATGCAAAGATTTTTCATCGTCACGGATATTATCACATTCGTTGTCGAAATAATCCTCCGGCAGCGACTCGGTATGTATAAATACCGTCCGCGTCTTCGGAATACATCCGGCAACACCTTCATACACACTTCCTGCCGGAAGCACAAAAACATCACCGGGACCGACATCATAAACACGTCCGTTGACCTTGAAGTCCCATGCTCCGTCTTCCATATACACTATATCGTGAAAATCGGGAGAAATACGCGTCGGATGTACTGCCGCGTCTTTGTATGTTACGTCAACCGCTTCGTATATAACCCGTTTTTCATTAAGATCAAAATACATTTTCATTACAAACAAAACTCCGTATCGGTCAAAATATACATTCTTTTTTCTTCATTATAAATTCAAATCATGCGATAATCAAGTATAATATAAAAAAATCTGAAGGAGGCTTATATGAACAAGTTAAATATCGCCCTTGTCGGGCTTGGCTTCGGCGGTGCGTTTGCCGATATTTACAAATCGCATCCGTCTGTCGGGGAACTTACCCTTTTCGACATTGACAGCACACTGATGAAAAAGACAGCCGATTTTATCGGCGGAGCGCGCATGGCGGGCTCATTTGAGGAAATTCTGAACGATGCATCGATTGATGCCGTACATCTTGTTACACCTATTCCCGATCATGCCGATTCGAGTGTCAGGGTACTTGATTCGGGCAAGCACTGTGCCTGCACGGTCCCGATGGCAACATCGCTTGACGACATTAAACGAATAGTCGAAGCGAAAAGAAGGTCGGGAAAAAAATACATGATGATGGAGACAACACTCTACACCTACCAGTTCTTTTATGTCAGCAACATGAAGAAAAACGGCGAACTCGGCAAAATCCAGTTTCTGCGCGGAAGTCACTATCAGGACATGGCAAACTGGCCGTCATACTGGCTCGGTCTTCCACCCATGTGGTACGGAACACATGCAATAGCACCGATGAGGGTTCTTGCAGATTCACGGATTGAAAAAGTAAGCTGTCT
>CALBLD010000102.1 GCA_937895775.1 uncultured Clostridia bacterium | reverse complement strand
TGAAAAATATAAGACGCTCAAGACCGACGGAAACCACAATAATAATATCGGTCTCCCGATGACGCTTATGGGACTTGACCACAGCTATTCGGCGGCGGTCGTGGAAATGGGAATGAACCATTTCGGCGAGATCAGGGAGCTGTCAAAGATTGCAAGACCGAATATAGCCGTGATAACCAACATCGGAAGTTCGCATATCGGTAATCTCGGCTCAAGAGAGGGAATACGCGACGCAAAGCTTGAAATACTCTGCGGTCTGCAACCCGGCGGCGCAATTATTCTTAACGGAGATGAGCCGCTGCTTTCGGGAATAGAGGGTGCATGCTATGTCGGAAAAGAAAACCGTGACTGCGATGTTTTTGTGGATAATATGGTTTTCGGAATCAACGGATCGGCATTTGATCTTACAATCAAAGGGGAAAAGGTCGAAAGTATTGTTATTCCCGCACTCGGCGAGCATAATATAATGAATGCGGCAATGGCGTACACTGTCGGACTTTATGCCGGAATGGGCGAATTTGAGATCAGACGCGGACTGAAAAACTATCATACGGTCGGTATGCGCCAGAATATCTGCGACAGAGCCGGCAGACATATTATCGAGGATTGTTATAACGCTTCGCCGGAATCGACAATTGCCTCGCTTAAGGTACTTTGTGAAATTGCGGATGCAAGAGGGCTTCGCCCGGTCGCCGTCCTCGGTGACATGCGCGAACTCGGGGAATTTTCATTCGAAGAACATTCAAAAGTCGGCAAATTTGCATCGGGGACGGGTCTTTCTCTTCTTGTGACCTTCGGAAAAGAGGCACATGTTATTGCCGATTCCGCAATAAAATCGGGAATGTCCGATAGTTCGGTTGTTCCGTTTGATGATCTTGACGATTTCCGCAATGTTGCAAATCTGCTGCTCGGACGGACAGACGGCAATGATATAATTCTTTTCAAAGCAAGCCGCGCAGTCAGGATGGAACGTATAATCGAAGCTATGGAAAACGGCTGTAAATAAAAGAACGTGGCAGTATAAGAAAGGTATGGACGACTGATGAAGACAGAACTTCTTTGCTATTTTGTAATTTGTGCGATCTCTGTGTTTGCACTGACCGTTGTCGGTCTGCGGATAGCAATACCGATATTGAAAAGTAAAAAAATGGGACAGAAAATCCTTGATATAGGACCGCGCTGGCATAAGGGCAAAGAGGGAACACCCACCATGGGCGGACTCGTGTTCATTATTGCAACACTCGTTGTTTTTGCGGTCACATCGGTTGTCGCCGTCTTTGTCGGATCAGACTACGAATGGAGAAAATCGGTCATATGTCTTGCCTTTGCGGCTTTGAACGGGGTTATAGGCATCGCCGATGACCTTACAAAGTTTGCAAAAAAGCAGAACAGAGGACTTTCGGCGGCACAGAAATATCTGCTCCAGCTCGGACTTGCCGGAGTATTCCTTTTTGTCATGAAAATCAGCGGTTATATTTCGACTGCGGTTTACATACCGTTTTTCAATAAAAGCATAGAACTCGGCTGGTTCTATTATGTTTTTGCTCTGATACTCATTACGGGTATCGTCAACAGCGTGAACCTTACAGACGGTATAGACGGACTGTGTGCAACGGTAACCTTCGTTGCCGGAAGCTTTTTCGCAGTTGCCGCATTCAGACTCGGGAGTCTTTCGGAGGTTATTGTTTCGTCTCTGATAATCGGTGCAACACTCGGATTTCTTATTTATAATGCATATCCGGCAAAGGTGTTTATGGGGGATACCGGCTCTCTGTTTCTCGGCGGATTGGTTGTTGCGATGGCATTTGTTATCGATAACCA
>CALBLD010000101.1 GCA_937895775.1 uncultured Clostridia bacterium | reverse complement strand
CTTATTGTTGAAAAGTTTGATGCCGTTGTCATAATAGGGGTTGTGGCTTGCGGAAATAATTATTTCGCAGTCAAAACCCTCGGTGCGCACGACGTACGCAACGCTCGGGGTGGTGGTGACATGGAGAAGATAGGCGTCGGCACCCGATGCGGTAATGCCGGCGGCAAGCGCGTACTCAAGCGTGTAGCTTGATCTTCTCGTGTCCTTGCCGATAACTATTCTTGCCTTTTGCCCCGGTTTTCCTATGTTTGCTCCGAGATATCTTCCTATTTTATATGCGTGCATTGCGGTGAGATCCTTGTTTGCCTCGCCGCGGAAACCGTCGGTTCCGAAATATTTACCCATATTATAACAAACCATAAACCCGACCTGCGGGCACCCTTTCGGTATTATCTTTTCAATTATATATATATTATGTTAATCGGTGATGAATTGCCGCAAAAAAATATGTTAATAATTACCGTTTTGCTTTCCGAGCATGTCGCGGATCGCTTTTTTGCAGGCATCTGCCGAAATACCGCAGCTCTCGTATGCGGTCTTTCCCGCCTCCGACGGAGCAAAGCTGTCGCGTATGGCAAGTATGCGGCACTGACGGCATCCGATCGTCCCCGACACGGTAAGCTCGCAGTGGACGTTCATCGAGAATGAGCCGTTCAAAACGCCCTCTTCGAGAAAGAGAAGAGGACAGCCGTTTTTCTGCGCCTGTTTTTTTATAAAATCAACGGCGGGGTCGATCGGTTTCAGCTTTTCGACAAGAACAATACCGCATGCAATGTCCTCCGCACGGAGCGCATCGGCGGCGGCAATCGCCTGCGACACGATTCTTCCGTATGTAATTACAATCGCATCAGGCAGATCGACGCCGTCCGGATCGAAATCCGAGCGGATGCCGTCCGATTTGTAAGCAAATCTGCCGCGGAGAGAACGATCCTCCCGACCGGACGGGTATCTTATGAACACCGGACCGTCGGCGGGCGCAGTCATGCACTCACAGAGGGATGCGTAATCGAACGGAGCGTACAGCGTGATTTGCGGAATCGTCGAAAGATAGGCGACGTCAAAAATCCCGTGATGAGTCGGACCGTCGCGCTCGGCGAGGTTTGCACGGTCGATGCACACCCTGACCGGAAGACGCTGGAGAGCAATGTCGTGGAGAATGTTGTCGTATCCGCGCTGGAGAAAGGTCGAATAGACCGCAAAAAACGGATGCATGCCTGCGGCGGCAAGTG
>CALBLD010000100.1 GCA_937895775.1 uncultured Clostridia bacterium | reverse complement strand
CATACTCTCCGCCGCGCACCAGCTTTCGGGTAGCGGAACACCTATACTCGGTGTCAATCTCGGGAGACTCGGCTACCTTGCGCAAACCGAGGTAAAGGATACCGAACATACATTGATGAAATGTTTTTCCGGGGATTACACGATAGAAGAGCGTTGTGTACTTGATGTAAATATTAACGGCAAAGATGAAAGCAAGTCTACGAAGCTGAATGCATTCAATGATCTGGTTCTGCATCGCGGAACATCAAAGGGATTGATGTCAGTGAAGGTATCAATCAATTCAACATATATGGACACATTCATTGCCGACGGAGTTATTGCATCAACTCCGTCCGGGTCAACAGCATATAATTTCTCTGCGGGCGGACCGCTTGTAAACCCGGTTGCCAAAAACATAATACTTACGCCTATCTGTCCGCATACCGTTTTTTCAAGATCGATTGTCCTTATGAAGGACGATGTTATATCTTTTGAACCTCTCATCGACCCGTCAAAGGGTTATCCGATGCTGTCGGCAGACGGACTTAAAAATTTACGCCTGGATAAACCGTGCAAAATAGACGTCTCGGTATCCGATATATGTTTCCGACTGATTAAAACCGATAAGTATAATTTTTATGATACGCTCAGAGAAAAAATGATGAAAATATGATGTCGGCTATACAACCTGAAACAGATAAAATTTCAGGTATTCGGTTTCGGGTACTCCCATGAGTATCGGGTGATCGGGTGACTGCTGCCTTGCCTCGATCTGCCTGAGATTTACCCTCGCATCAATTGCTGCATCATGAAGCATTTTACAGAACATATCCGGTGGCATAAAGTGTGAACAGGAGCATGTTGCGAGATATCCTCCGCGCGGCAAAAGCCTCATGGCTTTCATGTTTATCTCTTTATACCCTCGGTATGCGTCCTTTACCGTGCTTCTTGATTTTGTAAAAGCAGGCGGGTCGAGAATTATGAAATCGTAATCACTCTTCCCTGCCTTGACCGCTTCTGTCAGGTAATCGAATACATCTGCACAGATGTATTCGTTTTTTTCATATACGCCGTTTATCAGAGCGTTGTTTTTTGTCATCTGTATCGCTTCATCCGATATATCTATTGCGGTAACCTTGTCTGCACCTCCCATTAAAGCATTCAGTGCGAACGCTCCTGTATGTGTGAAGCAATCAAGAACTTTTTTTGAACCTGCTATTCTCGCAACTGCGCTTCTGTTGTATTTCTGGTCAAGAAAATATCCCGTTTTCTGCCCATTGATAAAATCCACATCGAAATATATCCCGTTTTCGCAGATTCTTACTGTTTTTTGATAGTTGCACTTTATGCCGTCGGTATAATAATCCTTATATTCTTCAAGTCCTTCAAGCTTTCGTACGCTTACGTCATTCCTTTCATAGACACAGTCAATAACCACGCCGGATTTTTCAAGAATGTCAACCAAACCGGATATGAGCGTTTTCTTTATTTTTTCTATGCCGAGCGAGAGAATCTGAACAACAAGTACATTTTCAAATCTGTCAACGGTGAAACCGGGAAAACGATCAGCCTCTCCGAAAATAAGTCTGCAACATTTAAAATCGTTTCCGGGCATTACGGTTTTTCTGTAGTCAACAGCGTATTTGAGTCTTCGGTACCAGAATGCATCATCAAATTTATCGTTTGTATTATCAGAGATAAGTCTTACGCGTATTTTGCTGTTGTCGTTGACAAAGCCGCTTCCGAGCCATTTGCCATTTTTCGAACAGACATCAACAATTGACCCGTTTTCATATGTTTTATCACATACCAGAACTTCTTCTCCGTACACCCACGGATGACCGTTTTTTATTGATTTCTCCGCCTTTTCGGTAACAGTCAATTTAGAATATTCTCTCATCTTTTTACCTTGCTTTCTCATTTATGATACCTATTTTATCATACTTTTTTATCCAAATCAAGTTTTTCACCGATTTTTTATATTGACTTTTTTTATCCGCAGTGATAGAATATCCGAGAAAGTTCATTTGGTATAAGGTGTTTAAATGAAAAAAGAAAATACAGGCGATTACAAAGCGACATACAGAATCTATTACGATGATTCGTATATTTTTGATTTCGATGCAAAGGTAATCGGTTGCGAAAGTTATGAGGCGGGAAATTTTGCGATTTTGCTCGACAAGACTGCCTTTTTTCCTGAAAGCGGAGGGCAGTATGGTGACTGCGGTTTCATCGGAAGCAGTCACATATCGGATACAAAAGAAAAAAACAATGTCATATTCCATATAGCCGATCGACCGGTTGAGGTCGGACAGATTCTGCACTGTAAAATAGACAGGGATGCAAGATTCATTAAAATGCAGAACCATTCCGGGGAGCATATTGTTTCCGGTTTAATGCACAGCCGCTTCGGCATTGAAAATGTCGGTTTTCATCTGGGACATTATGATGTTACAATGGATTTCAATAAAAAAATATCAAGAGAACAACTTGATTGTATTGAAGAGGCGGCAAATGATGTCATATACCGCAATCTGCCGATAGAAATTTTTTATCCGGATAAAAACGAACTTGACAAACTCAGTTACAGGTCAAAGCTTGACAT
>CALBLD010000099.1 GCA_937895775.1 uncultured Clostridia bacterium | reverse complement strand
CTTTCGATCGCGATCTCGCTTATATCAAATTGAGAAAAATATTATGTGCACTGTTTTTGGTTATTTTTACTGTTATATTTTTGTCTTTTTCATCGTATGCGGACGAGCCGAAAAGCAGTGAAATAAAAGACACAGACGGAATACTGTCAGATTTTAAATCGATTATTCCTGAAGATGTTGCAGAACTTCTTCCCGAAGGGTTTGAGAACACCGACATAAAAGATATTTCGTCTCTTTTCAATGAAAAGTACATATCCGGTTTGTTATCCGGACTTTTTGAGCGACACATTAAAGAAGCGGCAAAAATACTCGCACAAATGCTCGCGATAGTTTTGATTACCGCTCTCGTTGAATGTGCGGGAGACTGCCTGAAAAGTGGATCAAGACGTATTGTTTTCGGCAGAATTGCGACGCTGTGCTGTGCTATACGCTTGTATGTGATTTTATATGCTGTTTTTGAGTTAACCAAAGGATGTGCGGAAAATATCAATGCATTTATGTCATCCTTCGGCAGTATACTGTCGGCAATATACCTGATCGGCGGAAATATTTTAACTGCGCAGAGCCATATGTGCTGGTTAGCTGTTCTCCTGGCAACAGTCGAAAAAGCAACAGTTTACTTGATTTTCCCGATTTTTAAAATAAGCATGGCAATTACACTTGTTTCGTCATTTGATAAGGAACTAACAATAAAACCGTTTGTGTCCTTCCTGCAAAATTTTACAACATGGCTTATTGTATTCATAATGACCGTTATTTCGGTAATCATGTCTTTTCAGACAAGCATTTCAGCCGCGTCCGACAGTGTGTCCATGCGTACTGTGAAATTTGCCGCATCGCAATCGATCCCCGTAATCGGCGGAATGGTGAGCGAATCGGTCAAAACCCTGTCTTCGGGACTGTCGTTGATACGCTCGGCAACCGGTGGCGGCGCAATTATTATAATACTGCTCACTTCACTTTCGCCTCTTTTAAGCATGCTTTTATCAAAGTACGCACTTTCAGTTTCCGGAGCTTTATCAAAAATGTTTGGTGAGGTACCGATCAATGATCTGATTAACGATTCGGTCAGATTGATAAATCAAATGGCGGCAATGATTGTGATTCTTGATATAACATATATATATTGTCTTACGGTCTTTGTAAAAACAACTGCAGCTGTATCAATATGAAAATTGGGAGGGATCAAATGAAATCTCTGTCCGCATCGATAATTATAATAATTTCAATATCGGCAGCAGGTACATTTATTTCATCCTTGGTTCCGGCAAAATATGAAAAGTATTTAAAAAACATTATCTCCATGATTTTGCTATCAACTTTAGTATTTCCGATCACCTCATTTTTCGGAACATTGAACGAAAACATTGATTTTATTGTTTCTCCTCCTCAAACAGATATCATCACAGACAAATCAAATATATCGGGACTGATTAGCGAATTCAAAAAAATCGCAGAAAACAACATTACAAATGACATTTCAGAAAAATATGATATTGAGCCTGCGCTTATCAATGTGTCGGTTTATGTAGATTCGGAAAACAGTTCATCAATTAAGATAAAATCAATAAAAATTATTGTAAAAGACGAGATAAATTGCAATAACTGTTCCGAATATATTTCGTCAAAGTACGGATGTCCGGATGTTGAAACAGAATATGAGAAAGGTTGAAGAAATGAAAGATTTTTTTAAGAAGATACTGCGAATAAAAGGAATTTCTTACATAATGCTTGCTCTTACGGTCGGGATAATATTGATAGTAATTTCCGGAAAGCAATCGGATAATCCGGGGCAGGGAAATATATCGAATTCAGACGGAGCGTCAAAGAACGAGCAAAAATTTTCATTCAGCGAATATGAGGATGCTTTGGAAAAGCGTCTTGCAGAAATGATATCAAAAATATCCGGCAGTTCATCGGTATCTGTTATGGTGGTTCTTGAAAATTCATACAAATCGGATATGGCGGAGCGTAACGGAAGTTATACTCTTATACGTGCCGAAAACGGTGAACAATCGGGATTGATTTTGTCCGAAACGGCACCAACCGTACGCGGAGTTGCGGTTATCTGCTCAAACGGTGATGATCCTACAACACAGAAAAAAATCATATCAATGCTGTCATCCTTACTGAATATTCCCACAGCGCATATATTTGTGGGGAGTTGATGTATCATGAACGTATATTTAAAAAAAGTCCCGCATAGATATGAAACATATAAATACTGGAGGAATTAAACCATGAAAATTATTAAAACCGAAAGTAAAACAAAGCTTCCCGAAGTATATAAAAAAGGTTTTGGAAAATTTGTAAATTCGTTTAAAAACAATATCGGCAGAAATATTATTATCATAGGCTCGGTACTCCTCATAGGCGGTGCTGTATGGCTTAATTGGTTCCTGTTTGCCGATGCAGACAAAAATAAGGATTATGATTCCAAAAATTATAATCAGGGTGAAACAAGCGGAAAAACAGATAACGAGCAAAACAGACCTTCCGGAAACACAAGCGAATCGGACAGTTATTTTGCAATGGCTCAGATTGACAGGACGCGCGCACGTGATGAAGCACTTGAGGTTTTATACCAGATAACTTCATCAAAGGATGCAACCGAAGAAGCAAAACAGGAAGCATATAATTCAATAACAAAACTTTCCGCACAAATAGAGCAGGAAGCAAATATTGAAACACTTGTCAAGTCAAAGGGATTCGAAGAATGTGTTGCGGTTATTGATGATAAGGGTGCAAGCATAATTGTTCTGACCGACGGACTGATTGACAGTCAGGTGTCGCAGATAGTAAGTATTGTTTATGAACAGTCGGGAATTAAACCGGAAAATATAAAAATAATCGAGAAAAAGAGTAAATAAAAAAGCGTAGAGCGGAAGGTTTTATCTCCCGCTCTACTGCTGTTACAGATAACGAATTGAATATTTCAAAAATGATTTATCATTACTTGACAAAATTGAATTTCTGTAATATAATATTCAAAATATGATGAAAAGGAAGTGCAGAATCAGTGGATAACTCAAAATTTGCAAAAGAAGGGCTTACTTTTGATGACGTATTACTTATACCTCAAAAAAGCGAAGTTTTGCCGGAAACAGTAAAGCTTGAAACACATCTGACGAAAAAAATATTGCTGAACATTCCCTTGATGAGTGCCGCTATGGATACTGTCACCGAATCCAAGCTTGCAATTGCAATTGCAAGAGAGGGTGGTGCAGGAGTAATTCACAAAAACATGACTATAGAGAAACAGGCAGATGAGGTTGAAAAGGTCAAAAGATCGGAAAACGGAGTAATAACGAACCCGTTTTACCTCGGACCTGACAACTATGTGTATGAAGCTGATGCACTTATGGGAAAGTATAAAGTATCCGGAGTACCGATTTGTGACGAAAACAAACATCTTGTGGT
>CALBLD010000098.1 GCA_937895775.1 uncultured Clostridia bacterium | reverse complement strand
TCTTGACGCCCGCCATTGCCGACTGAATTGTCTGTATTTCCATGCCGAGACTTTCGATCGGCGAAAAAATGCGTGATATGTAGTTTATGACGGCAACCGATGTTCCGACCGACATTCCGAAAAGGGTAAGCACGGCACTGTTGCCGGAAGCTGAGAGCAGCATTACAATGCCGACCGTCACGGCGTTCAGGGTCAGTACGATCGGAGAATATATCGCGTCATAATAATTGGTTTTTTCAACGGCTGCATAGCCTTCGCCTATACAGCGGTCGTAACGGCGTTCCATATAGTCCTCGGCTCCGAGCGCATGGATTGTGCGTATGTTGTGCAGTGTTCCCGGCACCTGCCCGGATACTGCGGCGACCGCACGGCGGTTGTCGAGCTGAGCGGCAAGCATTTTCTTTTGCACATGCTGCGTAAATACCGCAAAAAGCGGGAGTATGAGCAGCAGAATGAGCGCAAGTCCGGTATTCTTTACCGCAATGACCGCCATAATCGAAATTATGCGGCAGGCATCCGCAACCATGCTGATAATCCCCGAGGTAAAGAGTGCTTCCACCGTGTCCACATCGCCCGAAAAACGTGCGACGATCTCACCGGGATTCTGTCCGACCAGTGTCCCGGCGGGGAGAAGGGTAAGCTTCTGCGACATTTCCGAGCGCAGTGCGTGAGTCATTTTCTGTCCGAAGATAACGAGTAGCGATTCCTGCGCCGAAGAAATGATTCCTTCCGCCGCGAGGCTTACGAAATAGAAAAATACGGCGGAAAAGGTCGGCAAAACCCCGCCTGTCAGACGGTCGATAATATCGGCGAGCAGGAGCGGAGGGATAAGGGATGCGGCAACCGATGCCGCAACACACAGGACGGTACCTCCTGTGAGAAGCGGGTGCGACCCTGCCGCAGTAATCAGCGCGGCGGATACGCCCTTTTTATTTCTGTTTTTCATCATGCCCTCCTGTCTGACTTTCATAAAGATGGCGGTAAGCCGGAACGCGTTCCATAAGCTCTTCGTGCGTGCCGACCGTCGTCTTTCCGTCCTCCATGTAAATTATCCTGCGCATCTGCGGAAAATGATAGAGCCGATGCGAGATAAGGAAAACGACCTTGTCCTTTGCATAGTCGCAAAGACCCGCAAATATGCTGTCCTCGGTTTCACGGTCAAGAGCCGAGAACGGATCGTCAAGAATCAGGATCGGACGCGGATGGGCAAGCGTTCTTGCAAGCGCGAGCCGCTGTGCCTGCCCGCCCGACAGCCGCATGCCGCTGCTGCCGATCACGGTGTCAATCCCGTTTTCCATAGCCGACACTTCGTCGTCAAGCGCGACGGCGGTAAGATAGGGTGTGGCATCCCGCTCAATGCCGCAGAGGACATTGTTTTGCAGGGTGTCGGCGCAAAGTTCGGGATCGTGTCCGAGATATCCGACTGTCGCGGCAATCTCTCTCGGCGAG
>CALBLD010000097.1 GCA_937895775.1 uncultured Clostridia bacterium | reverse complement strand
GACACTTGACAAGAAAGGTCAAAAAACATATAATGTAAAGAAAGGTGAAAACGATGAACAAATCGTAAGGATATTTCGGATCGTGATCCGATCCGAAATGAAAGGATATATAATAAATAATGAAAAGCGATATAAATGTAAAGGTCGTAAAATTCGGCGGAAGCTCGCTCGCTGATGCGAAACAATTCGAAAAGGTTGCCGCTATAATCAAATCTGATAAATCCAGAAAATTTGTGATACCGTCCGCACCGGGAAAACGCTTCAGAGAAGATGAAAAGGTTACCGATCTGCTTTACGAATGTTATGAGCTTGCTGCCGCAAATAAAGATTTTGCGGCTTGTTTTAACAAAATAAAGGACAGATATAATTCAATCATAAGCGGACTTTCGCTTGATCTTTCGCTTGACAGAGAATATGATATTATCGAGAAATCTCTCGGAAATTCACCGGAACGTGACTATACGGCGAGCCGCGGAGAGTATCTGAACGGAATCATCCTTTCGAAATATCTCGGCTTTGCTTTTGTTGATGCCGCAGACGTGATATATTTCGGCGAAGACGGTCAGTATGACGTTGAAAAGACCGATAAAGCGATCAGAGATCGGCTGTCGGAGTTTGAGTATGCGGTTGTTCCCGGCTTCTACGGAAGAAATGCCGACGGAAACATAAAAACCTTCTCAAGAGGAGGCAGCGATATAACAGGATCAATTGTTTCGCGTGCAGTTGATGCCGATTTATATGAGAACTGGACAGATGTGTCGGGATTTCTTATGGCTGATCCGCGGATTGTCGAAAATCCGATGGTCATAGAAACGGTGACATATTCGGAACTTCGCGAACTTTCATATATGGGTGCGACGGTTCTGCATGAAGAGGCAGTGTTCCCGGTGCGGATTGCAGGTATACCTATAAATATCCGCAACACAAACCGTCCGGAGGATTCGGGAACGATGATAGTATTGCGCACTCCGATCGAAAAAATGTGTGAGGGCATAACCGGAATTGCCGGACATAAAGGTTTTTCCGTTATAAATATAGAAAAGGATATGATGAACAGTCAGGTCGGTTTTGCGCTTAAGGTGCTGGCTGTTCTGGCAAAATACAATGTTTCGTTTGAGCATATTCCGTCGGGTATAGATACAATCGGTATTGTTGTGTCAAGCTCTGCACTGAATTCTCACAGACACGAAATAGTCGACGAAATACGGAAAGCCGTAAATCCGGATAATCTTTATATAGAAGACGGGCTTGCTCTCGTTGCGGTTGTCGGACAGGGAATGGTCAGAAATATCGGTACCGCGTCGAGAATCATTTCGGCAGTTGCACGGGCTGATGTCAACATAAGAATGATGGATCAGGGAACACGTGAGAACAACATTATTCTTTCGGTTGAGGAGGCAGATTTCGAAAAGACTGTGCGGGTAATTTATGATGAATTTTCCGTATGATATTTTCGGTTTGTCCGAAAAGAACGATATGTGGGACGAACTTCGGCAGAGTAAAAAGCCGATAGTAATGTACGGCATGGGTGACGGTGCCGATAAGATTCTCGCGGTTCTTGAGAACCGCGGGATTTCTGTATCCGATTTTTTTGCTTCCGACGGATTTGTCAGAGGGCAGATATTTCATTCAAAAAAGGTATTGTCGTTTTCCGAAATAAAAAACAAATATGAGGATTTTGTAATTATACTCTCCTTTGGGAGCAGCAGGAGAGAGGTGCTTGACTTAATTTACAGCCTTGACGATGTTTATGATGTTCGCGTACCGGATCTTCCCGTCTGCGGAAACGGACTTTTTGATAAAGCCGCTTTCCTGACAGAGTACGACAATATCGTCAGAGCACGGTCACTTTTGTCGGACGAGCGGTCGGTTAACCTCTTTGATGACCTTGTCAGATATAAACTGAGCGGTAAGATCGAATATCTGCGTAATAATTTTTCCACAGTCGGCGATATGTACAATGAGCTTTTGCCTGTTGAAAAATATCTGGCTGCACTTGATCTCGGCGCATATACCGGCGACAGTGCATCCCGGATGGCAGAATGTTTTGGCAACATCCGGAAAATCATTGCTGTTGAGCCGGACAGTCGTTCTTTCAAAAAGTTGTGCCGTTTTGCCGACGACAGTACCCGTGTGCGGATTCTGCCGATAAATGTCTGTGTTGCCGACTTCGAGGGTGAAACGCAGTTTTCACAGGAGGGTAACAGGAATTCGTCCGTGAACGGAAGAAAGAAACAGAGTACGGTAAAGGTTTCGACTGTTGACGGGATTGTCGGTGATGAAAAAATAGACTATATCAAAATAGATGTCGAAGGGAACGAAGCGGCAGCTTTGCGCGGTGGGCTTGAAACAATAAAAAGGTGTATGCCCGACATTGCTCTTTCGGTCTATCACCGCGCAAACGATTTTTTTGAGCTGATTTCATATCTTCACGGAATATGTCCCGGGTACAGACTTTATTTGCGCCGTCCCGAATATCTGCCCCCTTGGGATGTTACGTTGTTTGCACTGAACGACCGTAATAAATAAATATCGGACGGAAACAATAAAAATATATTGACAAATAAAGTATTTATGGTATAATCATTGTACTTACAGAGTAGGGTTCATGGCGTAAAGTGATGTGCGGACGGGGAGTTGCCGCACAGACGAAAACGGATTTCGTTGCGGTCATGATCCCGCATCCCGCTGTTGCATAAGGGCTTCCTCATGTGGCGATTTTTTGCGGATTACTGTAGGAGGAGGTTTTTATGATGAAAAAAAGAGACTGTACAAGCCTGTTCAAAACTTCTTTCTCTCGTCGGTATTGGCGTCTTGCTGCCGATGAGTTCAAGGATATCAGAATGATTCTGATTGCAGCCCTTGTGGTGGCTGTACGTGTCGCTCTGCGTCCGTATTCAAATTCTCTTCAGATTGCTCCGAACCTGACAATAAATCTGTCTTTCTGGATCAATGCCGCGGGATCGATGATCTACGGCCCGCTTGTCGGGCTTTTATCCGGAGCTGTAAGCGATACTTTGAGCTGTATTATTTTTCCGAGCGGTGCGTACTTCTTCCCGTTCATATTTGTTGAGATGCTCGGATGCTTCGTTTTCGGCATTTTTTTGTACAGAGCGGATCTGTCGGCGACAAGAATAATTTTTTCAAGGGTTGCCGTTGTTGTTACGTGTAATTTTATTGTCAATCCGATAGTTATGGTGTTTTATTATCGGATTTTTTATCCGAATTCCGTCTACACGCTTTACAGCATCACTCTCACTGTTTTAAAAGCTCTTTTGACCTTCCCGTTTGAGGCACTCATACTGATTTTCTTTATTTCGGCGGTGA
>CALBLD010000096.1 GCA_937895775.1 uncultured Clostridia bacterium | reverse complement strand
TTTTTCCCCGTCAAAACACTTGATTTTGCGGCAGAAAAAGTATATAATGTATCTTGACATTGTCAGGAGGTTCACGTTTTATATGTTTGATCTTTCCATTGCCGGTCTGAACATAAGAATAATGCAGGACAATCCTATACTTGCTCCGGATACAGGTAAGTATATCTGCGGGAATACGGAAAATCACTTTGATATTACCGTAAATCTGACAGACGAACTTCTCCGGAAAGAACACGACCTCGAAAAAAGCATGGGAATGAAGCTTGATGCCGACAACAGCGAATATCTTGCGATCTACAGATATATTGCCGAAAAGATTGTTGATTTCGACGGTTTTCTCATGCATGCATCGGTTGCCGAAAAAGACGGAAAAGCCTATGCTTTTTCGGCACCGAGCGGTACCGGAAAAAGCACACACGCACGGCTCTGGCGCGAGAACATTGACGGTATTCACATGATAAACGACGACAAGCCCATAATCCGCCTTTTTGACGGTATTCCGTATGCATGCGGCACTCCGTGGTGCGGAAAGCATAATCTGAGTGAAAACCGCCTTGTCCCGCTTCATGCAATCTGCTTTCTTGAGCAGTCGCCCGAAAACTCAATTGAAAAACGCCGTCCCGAACAGGAAATATCAAAGCTTATTGCACAGGTCTATCGTCCGTCGGATGCAGAACGTATGCTTAAAACGCTTGACCTTATTGATATGGCATTGGCTCACCTGTCGGTCTACCGCATGAAATGCAACATGGAGCCGGATGCTCCGATATTATCATACAGTACAATGAGCAAATAATTTAAAAGCAAGAGGAAATCGGATATGAAAATCAGAGACGGTTTTATAGTAAAAAATATTGCCAACACCAACGTGGTTGTTGCGGTCGGAGACGCAACAAAGTATCTGAGCGGGACGATCACACTCAATGATTCGGGACTTCTGATCTGGAAAGAGCTTGAAAAGGGTTGTGAAAAGGTCCGACTCATTGAGCTGATGCTCGAAAATTACGACACAGATGCAAAAACCGCCGAAAGAGATATTGATGCTTTTATTTCAACTCTTAAAAAGCACGAGATAATTATATAAAATCATGTCAAAAGGCGACTATATATCTCTTATCAAAGAAAACGGTCAGCTGGTCTTTACCCCCGGCGGTACAAGCATGAATCCGATACTCCGACATCACCAATGTCCGGTAATAATCAAGGCGGCAGACGATCGGACAAAGCTGAAAAAATACGATATTCCTTTTTATCGGCGTGACAACGGACAGTTTGTCCTCCACCGCATAATCGGCAAAAACAAAGACGGTTTTATATGCTGCGGCGACGGTCAGACGGCTCCCGAATACGGAGTAAGAGAAGACATGATATTCGGTATACTTGTCGGCTACTACAAAGGAGACAAGTACATCGACGTTAAACGCAATACCCGATACAAGATTTATTCACGTTTTTGGGTTGCAATCCGACCGATACGCAGAGTATTCGCCAAACTGAGATCAACAGTTGCGGGTTTCGGAAAAAAGCGGGAAGACTGATCAGTCTTCCCACAAAAAAGTTGTCGGCTCGCCCGCGGTTTCAAGTCCGTCAAAATCGGATTGTCTGAGTACCTCATACACGCCTACCGCAACCGAATTCGAAAGATTCAGGCAACGCAGTGTATTTCTCATAGGTATACGCAGGCATGAATCGGGATAGCGTTTCAGCAGCCATTCGGGAAGACCTGCGGTCTCCTTCCCGAAAACAAGAAAGCAGCCCTTACCGTATCTTACCGAAGCGTGCGTTCTTCTTCCCTTTGACGAGAAAAAATACAGCTCGTCATTGCCGTGCTTTGCGAGAAATTCATCGAGATTCTCATAATAAAAAATATCGAGTTTATCCCAATAATCAAGACCGGCGCGTTTCAGCCTGCTGCTTTCTGTCCCGAAGCCAAGCGGTTTTACAAGATGAAGTGCCGCTCCGGTAACAGCGCATGTGCGTGCAATATTACCCGTATTTTCGGGTATTTCGGGTTCAACGAGTACGATATTTATATCATTCATTTCATTTTCCTTAAAGTATACACAGATTTCTTGGTATTCTACCATGTTTTTTTGTTTTTTGCAATATTTTTTACACTTTATTTATAGTTTTTCTTTCAAAAAAGATGTATAATATTTTTTGTCTATTTTAACTGAGGTATTTTATATGAGCTTACTGAAAAAACTGTTCGGAACAACAAGTGAAAAGGAAATAAAACGCATTACCCCGCTGGTAAACGCAGTTGATGCTCTTGCCGACAAATATTCGGCAATGTCTGACGACGAGCTTCGTGCGGTCACCGGTGTTCTGAAGTCACGTCTTGCCGCCGGCGAAACGCTTGATGACATACTTCCCGATGCATATGCGGCAATCAGAGAAGCGGATGACAGAGTTCTCGGCAAACGTCCCTTCCGGGTTCAGGTAATGGGCGGTATAATCCTCCACCAGGGCAGGATCGCCGAAATGAAGACAGGAGAAGGAAAAACTCTTGTTGCCACGCTTCCCGCATATCTTAACGCACTCACAGGCAAGGGAGTACACATCGTAACCGTAAACGAATATCTTGCAAGACTCGGTGCGGAGGAAATGGGTCGTGTATACGAATTTATGGGACTGTCCACCGGACTCGTTATTCACGATCAGACAAAAGAAGAAAAGCATCATGCATATGATTGCGACATAACCTACGGAACAAACAACGAATTCGGATTTGACTATCTGCGTGACAACATGGCAATCTACAAGCAGGGTGTCTGTCAGAGAGGTCACAATTTTGCGATAGTCGATGAGGTTGACTCGATTCTGATCGATGAAGCAAGAACCCCGCTTATTATTTCGGGTGAAGGTGAAAAATCAACCGATATGTACGAGATCACCGACAAACTCGTTTCGCGCATGAAAGTGTTCAGGATCAAAGAGGTTGACGACAAGGAATCTACCGATACAGTCGAACAGGATCCGGATGCGGATTACATTGTTGACGAAAAAAAGCGCACAGCCGTCCTCACGGCAAAGGGTATTGCAAAGGTCGAAGAATATTTCAAAATTGACAACTATTCCGACCCAGAAAACGCAACCATTGCTCATCACGTAAATCAGGCATTGCATGCGCACGGCGTTTTCAAGATCGATGTGGATTATGTCGTCAAGGACGGTCAGGTACTTATCGTAGACACGTTCACCGGAAGAATAATGCCGGGACGGCGTTGGTCAAACGGTCTGCATCAGGCTGTTGAAGCCAAAGAACATGTAACGATCGAAAAAGAAAACAAGACTCTTGCAACCATAACATTCCAGAATTACTTCAGAATGTACAGGAAGCTTTCGGGCATGACCGGTACGGCACTGACCGAAGAGGATGAATTCAGAGAGATTTATTATCTGGATGTTGTCGAAATCCCGACAAACAAGCCGATGATAAGAATCGACCATCACGACGTCGTTTACAAGACCGTAAAAGGAAAATACGACGCGATCATCGAACAGATAAAAGAATGTCATGCAAAGGGTCAGCCGGTTCTTGTCGGAACCGTTTCTGTCGAAAAGTCGGAAATCCTGTCAAAAAAACTCAGCATGAACGGGATCAAACATACCGTACTTAATGCAAAATACCACGAGCGCGAAGCCGAAATCGTCGCTCAGGCGGGCAAACTCGGCACCGTTACCATCGCAACAAACATGGCGGGACGCGGAACCGACATTATGCTCGGAGGAAATCCCGAATTTCTCGCAAAACAGGAAATGCGGCGTCTTGAATATGACGAAGACACGATCGGACTTGCCGTCGGCTCTTCCCTTTCGGTTCCGGATGAAGTTATCGAAGCCCGCAAGGTATATCACGAGCTTTACGACAAGTACAAAAAACAGATTGAACCCGAATGGAAAAAAGTTTGTGAGGCAGGCGGTCTGTTTATCATAGGAACCGAGCGACACGAATCGCGCAGAATCGACAACCAGCTGCGCGGCAGATCGGGCAGACAGGGAGACCCGGGCGAATCAAGATTCTATCTTTCGCTTGAGGATGATCTGCTCAGACTCTTCGGAAGCGAGAATATAACCGCAATGGTAGATCGCATGGGTCTGCCGGAGGATCAGCCGATCTCCGCAAGGATTCTTTCAAACTCAATCGAAAGAGCGCAGAAGCGTCTTGAGGATCAGAACTTCGGGTACAGAAAGAACGTCCTTGCTTATGACGACGTAATGAACCAGCAGCGTAATCTCATATACAAGCAGCGTAATGAGGTTCTCGAAGGCATGAATATGAAAGACAAGATTGTCGAAATGATCGATCAAACCATTGACAATGTTGTCGATTCGGCATGCGCATCCGAGAACAAAGCCGAATGGAGACTTGACGACATACGTTCCTTCTTCTTCGGATATCTGTGCGCACCGGATGACTTTATTTATCCCGATGGCGTCATCCCGGAAGATGTCACATCCGACAGCATAAAAGAAATGCTTAAAAAGCGCGCCGCCGAAAAATATGCCGAAAAAGAAGCTATGTTCGGGGATCAGATGCGCGAGGTTGAACGCATTGTTCTCCTTCAGAATGTTGACCGTTTCTGGACCGACCACATAGATGCAATGGACGATCTGAAAGGTTCGATCGGTCTTGCGGGTTACGCACAGCGCAATCCCCTGAACGAATACCGCATTGCGGGCGCAGACATGTTCGATGAAATGGTGGAAAACATACGTCAGGCAACAGTCCGCATGATTCTTTCGGTAGTCAGACAGCAAGAACCTGTAAGAAGAAAACAGACAACACGCATAACAAGCGAATCGGGCGGAAGCGAAAACGCATCGTCTTCATCGGCAAAAAAGGTTCCTGCCCGTAACACTGCTTCA
>CALBLD010000095.1 GCA_937895775.1 uncultured Clostridia bacterium | reverse complement strand
CTCGCCCGGTTCAACCCAGTTGTTGATGTTTCCTGCCTCTTCCTTGGTGGGAGTGCAGATGAAGGTTCTTCCTTCCACACGTGCAACATCGTTTACCGCAGTGCGGTGCAGAAAGCAGTTCGGGAGCTTTTCGGGATTGAGCTTTATAAGCTCTCCGGTGGAGCATGCCTCTTTGCGCAGAGCCTCTGCCTGCTCTTCACTGCCGTCGATCCAGACGATCTTATCAGGCTGTGTCATTTCAGCCATTTCCTTGATCCAGTCAAGAACGTATTTGTTGTTTGTCATGGTATCCTCTCCTTTATATGTATTGCATTTCAGGTGTGTATCGGTCGGCGATCGGGTTTACCCTCGTTCACCAGTTTGAATTATACACTTTTTCAAGTGCAAAATCAAGAGATTTCGACCGATTTAACATTTTTTTCACAATCTCGGCGGTTTGCATATATTTTTCACTCCGAAAAGTACCGCTTTCGCCGTTTTTTTATACTGCATAAATCACTTTGCCGATTTATTTTGTTTTTTTGCCGGAAACCTATTGACAAAGCGAATAAAACGTGCTATAATCACCCGGTAAACCAAAGACAGCAGGTGCGGTAAACAGATAAATCCGCGTAAGTCCGGCCGAGGTAAGAGTGAATATTGATCGGGCGCAGGCATGCGTTATACCTCTGTGTCCGTTACATCCTATCTTTCCTTCGGATCGTCTTTCGGTGTCCGAGGATTTTTTATTTTTGACAGGAGGTAAAACAATGCCAAGCGCAAGTGTACTTGAAAAAAACAAGGCGATCGTTGCCGAACTTTCGGAAAAGGTCAAGAACGCTACCGCAGGAGTCATCGTAACTTATCAGGGTATCACCGTTGAAGATGACACGGCTCTCCGCAGTGCGCTCCGCAAAGCCGGCGTTGATTACAAGGTGTACAAGAACACCTTTACCGGTATGGCTCTCGACAATGCGGGCTATTCCGACATCAAGGGCGAACTGAACGGCATGAACGCAATCGCAACGACCACAGGCGATGAGGTCGCTCCGGCGAAGATTCTTAAGGAATATGCCGACAAGATCGACAGCTTCACGATCAAAGCGGGATTTGTTGACGGAAAGTCGATGACCGCGGACGAAGTTCTTGCTCTCGCCGCAGTACCGTCCAAGCAGATCCTTGTAGGCAAGCTGCTCGGTGGTATGAGAAGTCCCCTCAACAAGCTGGCTATGGTACTTCAGGCTATCATAGACAAGGAACCCGCCGCAGAAGCGGCTCCCGCAGCAGAGGCAGCAGCCGAAGCTCCCGCAGCCGAATAATCGGCAGCACCGCCGATTCACGCTGAATCGGAAAAACAGAAAATAATTACAATTATATTTTAAACGGAGGAAATTAAAATGGCTAACGAAAAAGTAACAGCTCTTTTTGAAGAAATCAAAAATCTTACAATCCTTGATATGAATGACCTCGTAAAAATGCTCGAAGAGGAGTTCGGCGTATCCGCAACCGCAGTAGTTTCGGCAGGCGGCGCAACAGCAGGTGCAGCAGCTCCCGCAGCAGAAGAGAAGACCGAGTTCGACGTAATCCTCAAGGGCTTCGGCGCAAACAAGCTCGCAGTTATCAAGGCTGTCCGTGAGGCAACCGGTCTCGGACTCAAGGATGCTAAGGATCTCGTTGAGGGTGCGCCCAAGGCAGTCAAGGAAGGCATCTCGAAGGAAGACGCAGAGAAGCTCGCAGAGGCTCTCAAGGCTTCCC
>CALBLD010000094.1 GCA_937895775.1 uncultured Clostridia bacterium | reverse complement strand
ACTGTCTCCTTTTCCCGCAAGAACAAAATACTCCCTTTCCACATCCGGATCAAGCGGCGGAGGGAAGCTTCCCGGTTCGTCAACTCTGAGAAAAAGGCAGACTATACTGCCGAGAATACGCAGAAAATTCATTTTCATCAGATCCTTTCCTGTTGTCATCTGTTCCATTATATATGGAAGCCGAAAACAATAGAATCTCACAAAAAATAAAAAAACTATTTACGAACCGATTTTTTTGTGATATTATAAAGAAAACGCGGCATTTTTCGCCGCTTTGAGGGTTATCTGTATGAAAATATCTGCTATCGACATAGGGTCAAACACAATCAAGATATCGGTCTTTGATTTTGACGCGGACAGCAATATCCAACCGACCGAATCTTTCAGAAAAACCGTCCCCGCAGGTCTGATCGGACACATAAAAAACGGAGTTCTCACGCAGGCGGGAACAATGATACTGATCGACGCACTCAACACCCTTTCCGAATTTGCGCTGTCCTGCGGATGTCCGTCGGACAGGATATACGCCTTTGCGACGGCTGCACTTCGCTCTGTTTCGGATTTCGAAAAGCTCCGGCAGGAGATATATTCCGGAACCGGACTTACGATCGATCTGATCTCGGGAGAGCGCGAGGCAATGCTGACATTCGAGTCGCTCATGTCGGTCACGGGTACCGACCGCAGAGGGTTGCTCCTTGACATGGGCGGCGGATCGACAGAGGTCATTGCCTTTGACAAGCGGACTCCGATAAGCAGCCGTTCACTTCCTTTCGGCGCACTGATTCTTTACCGTAAATTTGTCAGAAACATTCTTCCGACCGCAGACGAGCTGGAACGCATAGGCGAATATGCCCGCTCGGAGTTTCTGACTGCCGGATTTATCCGGGACGGCTTTCCGGAGCTTTACATAAACGGCGGCTCGGGTCGTGCGCTCGCACAGCTCATACATTCTCCGGCAGACGGGACGGACATCTGCCCGACTCTGCCCTGCACGCTTTCCGCCGAAGATCTCCGCTCTGTCACAAAGCGCATCGCCGACTGTGATGAAACTGTAAAGCAAACGCTTCTGCGCATACTTCCGACGCGCATCCACACGGTAGCTCCCGCCGCTGCCGCCATCCTTTCACTTATGGAGATTACCGGGAACACCGACATTGAGGTAACCGAGGCGGGCATCAGAGCAAGCTACATAAAATCAATCATTGGCAAAGAAGGTAAATTTACAATATGACTCCGGATCAGAACAGCAACACGGTCACCGACCTTGACATCATGGAGGGGATGATATCTTTCCGAAGCGTTGTTTCGGGAATCAGATCGGGAGTTTCCGACCGAAAAATCAACAAGGTCTGGTTTGACCGCAAAAAAAAGACGGCAAACGGCAGGCATCTTTCGTTCATCCGTGCAATGAGTCACGAGCTTGACTTTGAGATCGAATACGCCGACCGTGATTTCATCGATTCACTTGCCGAAGGATCAAGTCACGGCGGAATAATCACCTCATGCACAAAGCGGACTTTAAGGCGGATTTCATGCGATGACATTGCCGCAAACGGGATATATTATCTTTTTGACGGGCTTGAAGACCCATACAACTTCGGATATGCGATCAGATCGGTATATGCATCGGGTGCGAGCGGTATTATTCTGCCCGAGAGATCGGTTGTTGATTCGGCGGGAGCGGTCTGCCGTTCATCTGCGGGAGCCTCCGAGCTTATCCCGCTTTACACCGCTGTGCGCGAAGAGCTTCCTGAGCTGTTCAGATCAAAATCATATCGCATAGTCTGTGCTGACACCGACAATGCCGTATCAATGTGGAATTCCGATCTGACATCCCCGCTTCTTCTTATTATCGGAGGCGAAAGAAGAGGAATATCATCTGTGCTTTCGTCTGCCGCCGACATGAATGTAAAAATCGAATACGGACGTGATTTTCCGCTCGCACTGTCAGCCGCATCCGCGGCAACAGTCCTTTGCTTCGAGGTACTCAGGCAGAACCGTATAACAAAATAAATCAAACGGCATATGATATACCAAATCCGGTTTTCCCGAAAAGGAGATCATATGCCGTTACTTTATTACATTCCCGAGCATTTTCATTCCGATAACACGGTTTTTGACATGCCTTGCGGCGATGAAGAATTACAGATACATCTGCACGGAGGAGAGTTTGCAGCATACCGGGCGGTCATTTCGAAAACAGCCGCGGAAGCATCAAACCGCCGTATGAAGACCGAACTGCTTATTGACAACTGCGGCAGGGTGAAAGCCGTCCGCGTCGGCGGTTTTATCTCGGTATCAGCCGAAAAAAGCATTACGCCGCCCGATCACCGATGCATTGACATATCGCTTTACGATATATACGACCGTGACAGGCTCAGTCGGATATCTGACGCGGTAAAAGAGCTGTCTGCCGACGCCGCAGAACTTTCTTACACAAGTTCACAGCTTTCCGACGCATTTTTCAATCTTGAAAAGAGCTTTGAATCGACAGTCCGCAAATACATTCTCACCGACAAGCTGAACAGATTTGCCGGACGCCTTGTCTCACGGTTCGGAGAACCGCGGCAGGTCGGCGGCGGTTCATACCGAATCTCATTCATACCGACAGCCTTCGGACCCGTTTCAAGCGAGGAATTTGCCGAAAGATCGGAACACGTTATTTCATTCACCGACAGATACGGAATATGTCCGTTTGTCCTTGAGCGGATATGCGATCGGCTTGCGGACGCAAAATATGCTTTCACCGGATGCACCGACAGTTCCGGAAAAACATACGGGGTATGGATCCCGGAGATTTCCACATACATCGGCAGGACGGAAAAGACAGACAAATCCGACAGAATCATAAATACGGAACGCTTTATCGACTATGACATAAGGTCGGAACGGTCGACTCTAAAAAAGATTTTTTCGCTAAAAAAAGATGTCGCGGAGCTGTTTTACGGGAACGCAAAAAAGACCGACGAACTTCAGAGAAAGATCGCCGATCTGTACATGAGTGCCGTAAAAGCCGATGAATTCGATTTATTCTGCAAACAGCTTCTCATTGACATCTTTTGCTACTACATCGTCGAAAAAGAGACGAACGACTCATAGCCGCGGCGCGCGAGATCGTCACACGCCCTCTCGGCAAGGTCATGGTCGCCGAAAAGTCCGAACACCGACGGACCGCTTCCGCTCATCATTGCCGCAATTGCTCCGTACTCCATCATTACATGTTTTGCAAGCGGCACATACGGGCGCATGCCCGGGATCGTCTTCTCAAACGCATTATACATTTCCGAGCAGATACCGTAAATATCTCCGCTTTCGAACAGAGATGCCATTCTGTCTGCACTTCCGGTTCCGGGCGTAACCGTCCGATACGCCTCGGCAGTTGACACGCGCTCGCCGCCGACGGCTATTACAATCGCGATCTCACGTGAGAGCGGGCGCAGTCGCTCCAGTTTATCACCTATCCCGGTCGCACGTGCCGCACCTCTCATCATGCAGAAAGGCAGATCGGCGCCGAGTGCCGCACCTATCCGCAAAAGCCTTGCTTCATCAAACATTCCGAGCATCCTGTTCATAAGCAGGAGAACTCCTGCGGCATCGGTCGATCCGCCTGCAAGTCCGGCGGCAACTGGGATATGCTTTTCAATTCCGACAAAAACGTCAACATCGTTTTTCCCGGCTTCCTCAAGATACTTTTTTGCCGCCTTTGCCGCAATATTGGTGTCCGGGTCGCAAAGTTCCGGGAGATTGCAGTTAAGGTTTATCCTTCCGTTGCCGTCGGATATTCCGACTTCAACTATATCGCAAAGATCAACCGTCTGCATTACCGAATCGATATTATGATAGTTGTCCGGGCGCAAATCTCCGACTTCAAGAAAGAAATTGAGCTTTGCCGGGCAGAATATTTTCTGTGTTTCCATTTTATATTTCCCCGATCATCTGAGATTTGTAACAATAAGGCTTCGCTTTATCTTTACCGCATCATGCGGGCAAAGCTCCTGACAGCAGAAACATTTGATGCAGTTTTCAGTATTTATGACCGCCCTGTGCTTTTTCAAATCAAGCGTGATTGTTTTTTTGGGGCATGATCTTACACATTCGCCACAACAAACGCATTTTGAGCCGTTTACTGTCGGACGCGGCTCGAAAAGCTTCATTATACGTGCGTTTGCGAGAAATCTGACAAGTCCCTTTCGGCTGTCCGGCATTACGAAGTCGTTTACCCGCACATTTTCGATCGGTTCTCCGACAAGTGTAACGGCATCGCGTGAAAAAAGTCCTTCCGATTCCGAAATAACGACTGTCGGAGTTTTTCCGTCAAACGAAACGCATTTTTCGCATACATAATCGACGGCAAACGGGTTTTTCCCGGCGACGACAAAACCGAGTTTTCTCGGTTTGCCGTTTGTCGGTCCGTTACCTTCCATGGCGACTACCGCATCGACTATATTTATCATATCGGCACGCTCGTAATGAAGCCTGCACAGATCGACTATCATTCCGCAGAAATCGCCGACCTCGGGAAAACGTGCGTGCATCTCAAGCTTTTCGGTTCCGGGAACAGTTCCGAACAGATTCTTTACCGCTGCCGAAAGCGTGGTAAGACCGTGGGTCTTGAGTTTTGACAGATTGATTATCACGTCTGCTTCGGCTATGGGTCTGATTATATGGAAGCGTTTTACCCTTTTTCCTCCCGCAAGCTTCAGCCATTCCGAATTGCAGTCAAAATTGAGCGATGCGCCCGCTTCCGACGTTGCATCCGCAATACCGCATACCCGATATGCCCCGTGAAGCGCACCTTCATTATATGGTCCGGACGGACTTTCGGCTATCAGCACATCGGCGGCTCCTCTTTCCTTTGCGACACTTGCCGCCGCAAAAACGAACGACGGATGAGTGGTTCCGCCGCAGGCAGGCTCCATCTTTCTGACAAGATTGGGTTTTATAACTACTTTTTTACCCTCAAAGCAGTCACCGCTATACCCGAGAGCATCCAGAATATCCGAAACGGCTTTTGTGACTGCAACAGTGTTGTAATCGCTTACTTTTTTTATACAAACGGACGAGCGTGAGGCTTCCATAAATCAATCCCCGATCATTACATTATAAACACACTGATTTTACCACAGAAAGCAAAAAAAATCAATAGATTTCGTCTTATCTATTGATTTCTTTGTTTTTATGATGTAAAATAAACAAAAGAACGGTTCATAAAACAACGGAGGAAAAAACGTGAAAAAAAACAAGAAATACACAACAATCGCCTTATATGCATGTATGGTCGTACTTTTTGCGGTTATATGCGTTTATTTTCTCCTTGGTATTGACAAAAACAGGTATTCCGATCTTTTCGGAAAGATCAACGACATATTACTCAAAATTCTGATCGGAGCCGTGGTTGCTTACATTCTCAATCCGATAGTCAATTTCTTTGAACACTGGGTATTTGTCAAGCCGTCGGCAAGAAAGGTTATTCTCGATCGCCGCAAGCTTGCAAAGGCAAGAGGCGAAAAGATGCCTCTTGTTCAGATATTCGACGAAACCGGAAAACTGTACGAACAGCGTCGCCGCGAGGAATACGAAGAAGCTCTGAAAAAATACCGTGAAAACGAAAAGAGGCAGAAAAAACA
>CALBLD010000093.1 GCA_937895775.1 uncultured Clostridia bacterium | reverse complement strand
GTGGGAGGACGGTCACGAATGGAGAGCATGGCGCACGGAGCGGTATACATATGCGACCTATCTCGTTGACGGCAAGGAGCTGCTTTTCGACAATGTTGCCGATCCGCTCCAGATGCACGATCTCTCACAGGATCCCGCATATACCGAAATCAAAGCGGAGCTGAAATATGCAATGTGGAGCGAAATGATACGCGTCGGGGATAAATTCCATCCGTCGTCCTACTATAAAGAAAACTGGTGCGTTGACCGCATAATTCAGAAGACCAAGGCGGATTGACGGCATGGCGGAGGATTCAAAGAAAAAGGGAAAGCTGCGGCGTGTCGCCGCACTTTCCCTTACAATGCTGAAGATCGGACTGTTTACCTTCGGCGGAGGCTACGCCATGGTCGCACTGCTCGAAAGGGAATTTGTGTCGGGGAAAAAGTGGATCGACAAGGACGAATTTCTCGATCTTGTGGCAATCGCCGAATCAACCCCCGGACCGATTGCGGTCAACTGCGCAACATATATCGGATACAAGCTTGCGGGAGTTGTCGGCTCGGCGGCGGCGACTCTTGCGGTCTGTCTGCCGTCGTTCGTGATCATATATCTCATATCTCTTTTCTTTGACGCTTTTCTGTCGCTGAAATATGTCGGATATGCGTTCAGGGGAATACAGGTCTGCGTGATATACCTGATTTGCAGTGCCGGAGTAAAGATGCTGCGTGAAATGGAGAAGGATTTTCTGTCCTGTGCGATCGTCTGCGTTACGGTGATCGCCATGACCGTGCTGTCTTTTCTGTCGGTCGGCTTTTCGTCGGTGTTCTATATCCTGATCGGCGGTGCTGTCGGCGTTTTTGCGTATTTTCTGTCGAAAATCATCGGGAATACGAGGAAGGACGGCAAAAAGTGATATATCTGAAGCTTTTTCTTACCTTTCTTGAAATCGGAACGCTTTCGTTCGGCGGCGGATACGGAATGATATCGCTTATAAGAGAGCAGGTGGTCGCAAACGACTGGCTGACCGAGAGCGAATTTCTCAGCTTTGTTGCGGTCTCCGAATCGACCCCCGGTCCCCTTGCCGTCAATATGGCAACCTTTGTCGGATCGTCGCAGGCGGGACTTGCGGGAGCCTTTTTCGCAACGCTCGGCGTTGTGCTTCCGTCGTTTGTGATAATTCTGATCATTGCCGCGCTGATAAAAAATCTGCTGAGTTATGCGCCGGTTCAGGCGTTTCTGCACGGAATACGTCCGGCTGTTATCGGTCTGATCCTTGCAACCGCGCTTACGATGGGACTTGATATTCTTCTGTCCTTCAAAAACGTCGGAAGCAGTGTCGTCCCCGATCTGCGCGCGATAATTATACTTTTTCTGCTTGTCGCCGTACACGCGGCGTATGCGCTGATAAAGAAAAAACGACCGTCGCCTATCGGAATGATCGTTTTTTCGGCGGCTCTCGGTGCCGTAGTTTACGGGATATAGTTCTGTAAAAAAGGAGGCTTTTGTGTGGTGAAGACCATCGCCAAAAAAACAAAAGATAAAAAAATAAGCGGCAGAACGCTGTTTATAATTATTTGGCTGGCACTCATTTTGCTGATTCTCGCCGCAATATTTGCGGTCGGTCTGCCGGGCGGCGAAAAGAGCGAGAGCATAAAAGAAGTGATGCGCGACGGCGTTCTGCATGAGAACGACAGGGTATCGCTCTTCGGACTTGTCACGGTCAATCCCGCAGTTGTCTCGGCGTACGCCGTCAGCGCACTGCTGATAATCGTGGCGGCGGTGCTGCGGATATTCGTCATACCGAAGTTCGACAGATATCACCCGAAAAAATTCCAGTGTCTGCTTGAAAAAGCGGTCGGTTTTTTCTACGACATGGCGAACACTAACAGTCCGCACTCGACGGCATTTGTCGGCGCGTACATATTCAGCGCGGGCGTTTACATCTTCGTAAGCACGATTTTTGAGCTGTTCGGACTCGGTGTAACGACCGTTTCTGGCGGATATGCGTCACTGCCCGCACCGCTTGCCGACATAAACGGCGCACTCGGTATGGGAATACTCTCGTTTGCCGTCATCCTCGGTGCGGGACTTGTCAAAAACGGTATAAAGGGGATGCTCGGCGCACTCAAGGATTTTTCGCTTCCGATATCGATGAGCTTCCGCCTCTTCGGTGCATTGCTCAGCGGACTTCTCGTTACCGAGCTTGTCTATTATTACACGCCGCTGAGCTTCGTGCTTCCGGTGGCGGTCGGAGTCATGTTTACTCTTTTACATGCGATTATACAGACATATGTTCTTGCGACCCTCGTTTCCACCTTCTACGGGGAAGCGGCGGAGCCGAAGAAGAAAAAACAAAAAAACGGTAAGTAATTACAGAAGGGGATTTGTTATTATGAAAACAACCGAAAGAACATTCAGATCAAAAAAATTCATGTCGGCAGTCCTTGCGATCGCACTTGTCGCGCTTTTCATCGTTATGACGGGTCTCGGAGTATTTGCCGATGCGGCTGTAAACGAAGGCGATAAGACCTCCGCCGCAGAGGAGACAACGGCAAAAGCCGACGATTCGATCGGAACAAAGGCGATTGCCGCGGGAGCGGTTGTCTGCATAGTTGCGACCGCCGCCGCAATCGCAATGGGAATGGTCGTTTCGAAGGCTTCCGAATCGATCGCACGTCAGCCGGAAGCCGATTCGAAGATCAGATCGGGCATGATGCTCGGACTTGTTTTTATCGAAACGGTGGTTATTTACGCCCTTATTGTTGCGATCCTGATTATATTCGTACTCTGATCGCGGGGAGATCACATCATGCCCTTGAATATTGATTTTTTGCAGGTACTGCTTCATATGCTGAACTTCGTCATACTTGCGGGAGCACTGTCGCTGCTTCTCTACAAGCCGATAGCGTCCATGATAAAATCGCGCCGCGAGTATTATGACGGGCTTGCCGACGAAAACGAAAGGCAGGCAAAGGAAAACAGCCGTATGAAGGAAGAGTACGAAAAAAAGCTGGCGGAGGTCGATCGCGAGATCGACGTGATGCGCTCGGAAGCCGAAAAGGAGAGTGCGGAAAACGCCAAGATATACATCGACAGAGCAAACGAAAAGGCGGCGGCGATAATATCCGCGGCGGAAAAAGAGGCAGAGGACAGGAAAAAGCATATACTTGAATCGGCACAGACCGAGATCGGAGAGCTTGTTCTGTCGGCGGCACAGAAGCTTGTTTCGGACACCGTAACGCCCGAACGCGACAGTGCGCTTTACGACGAATTTGTCCGTCTTGCCGAGGGAACGCTTGCCGATAAGTCCGGGGAAAGCAAAGAGGAGCCGACGGATGGAAAATAACAAAGCTTTAGGCGAATCGGAGAAGCTGTTCGGGAAAGCGTCCGACGAAAAGGAAAGCCGCCTTGCGGCTGAGATCGAATGTATGACCCCGCCGACCGCCGATCAGCTTGAGGCGATAAGGTCGGTTCTGTCCGAGAAATACCGTGTTGACAGGTCGCTTATAGACATTGTAATAAAGCGTGACCCGACGGTTGTCGGGGGATTCCGTATGTATGTCGGAGACGACAACTACGACTGGACGACTCTCGGACGCGTGCGTCAGCTCCGCAAATCCTTCCAGAGCCTGCGCAAGGAGCGGGATGCCGGAAGAATCATATCGCTTCTGCGCGAGGACATAAAAGATTTTGAGCTTGATACCGGGCATCAGCAGGTCGGATTTGTGCTGTCGGTCGGCGACGGCATAGCGGTGATAGACGGTCTGCATGACGTCGGATACGGCGAAATCGTGCTGTTTGAAAGCGGCATAAAGGGAATGGTTCAGGATATACGCACCGACAGCACCACCGGAGTGGTACTTTTCGGAGACGACTCCGCCGTATCCGAAGGCTCAAAGGTGGTCAGAACACGTCGGACGGCGGGAATACCGATCAGCAACAGACTGCTCGGACGTATAATCGATCCGCTCGGGAAGCCGATCGACGGAAAGGGAGATACCGGTGCAAAGGAGTATTTCCCGATCGAAAGACCCGCACCCGGGATAATCGAGCGGAAGTCGGTTTCCCGACCGCTTGAGACCGGGATACTTGCGATCGATTCGATGTTTCCGATCGGTAAGGGACAGCGCGAGCTGATAATAGGGGATCGACAGACCGGCAAAAGCTCGGTTGCGATCGATGCCATACTCAATCAGAAGGGTAAAAACGTCGTCTGTGTTTATGTTGCGATAGGGCAGAAGGCAAGTTCGGTCGCAAAAACGGTGGCAACGCTTGAAGCGGGAGGCGCAATGGAATATACCGTTGTCCTTTCTTCTCCGGCAAGTGACAGTGCTTCGCTCCAGTACATAGCACCCTATGCCGGCTGTGCGGTGGCTGAATATTTCATGTACCGCGGAAGAGATACGCTTATCGTATACGACGATCTGTCAAAACATGCGGTTGCATACCGCACGCTCAGTCTGCTTCTTGAAAGGGCACCCGGAAGGGAAGCATATCCCGGGGATGTTTTCTATCTTCATTCAAGACTGCTGGAGCGTGCCGCACAGCTGTCGGACAGCCTCGGCGGCGGAAGTATGACCGCTCTGCCGATTGCCGAAACACAGGCGGG
>CALBLD010000092.1 GCA_937895775.1 uncultured Clostridia bacterium | reverse complement strand
GTTTTTATTGTCAACGCTTACAAGAATTGAGTTTGCAAGTTCGCTGAGGTAACCGTTCTTGAGCATCGATCCGATCAGCGCACTGACCGCAACGTCAAGTTTGCAGCCGACAAGTTCCATGTCGCCGACAATTGCTTTTCCGTCGTTGTTAAGCGCGACAACGTCAAGCACGCGCTCTTTCTTGTTGATCTGTAATTCGATGCTCGGGTTGACATCGAGCGATACGGTTGAATCGACGGTGTTTTCCGCGCGGTATGCGCCTATGCCGAACAATGCGCCCGCGGTAATGCATAGACAGAGGCAGGCGGCGATTGCCGCAAGCCGCAGGTAGTTTTGTTTTCTTTTAACAGGGGGGTTCATTTCGATAATTTGTCCTTTCTGCTTTTTGCAGTCGGAAAGAACAGCAGACCTGATATCCGGTGTTGCATTTTTGTATGCCCTCCGGAGTTTTTCGTTTATTTCTGAATTTTTCACAGTTGCCGCCTCCTATTGCAAGTGTTTTCTGAGCTTTTTCAGTGCTCTGGTGTATTTCGAAAGAACGGTTGACAGAGGAAGACCGAGGATTGATGCTATCTCTCTGTGACGCAGACCGGTGATCGCATGAAGCGATACTATCTGCCGTTCGGTGTCATCGAGCTTTTCCATGCAAAGCCCGATAATACAGCGGTCCTCTACCGAAATCGAATCGGCGTCCGTAAAATACGGCTCCCAATCGTCTTCGGCAAGTTCGGAGCTTCTTTTCCGTCCGCGCAGAAGCTGCATGCAGAGATTTTTCGTGATCGTCAGTATCCACGCAAGCGGTTTGCCCTGCGGGCGGTAGCCTGCGGCATTCTCCCATACGGCTATATAGCAGTCGTGGAGAACATCCTCGGCGTCATGTGCGTTCTTAAGAATCGAAAGGGCAAAACCGTACACGGCAGAGCTTGTCCGGAGATAGAGCTGTTCCAAAGAGGCCTTGTCACCTGCAGATATGCCTTGGAGCAGTTTCTCTGTATCGACGTCGTCGCCTTTTTGCTTTTTTTCTGTTTTTACCGGTTTGCAGGAATAAAGCAGCATAGTTTCACACCTTTCATTATATTAACGCATGGGAAGGACATTTTATCGCACGTCCCCCGAAAAAATTTTTCGGGGGACGTAAATCGGTATTGTCGCATTATTTTTTCGTATATCGGTCGGCATACGAGGTGGCGAGCGAGTCGCACCGTTCGTTGTAGGGGTGACCGTTATGCCCCCTGACCCAGACATATTTTATCTCATGCGGAGCGATCGCCGCAAGCAGTCTGTCCCAGAGCTGCGGATTCTGCGCCGCCGAGCCGTCCGACTTTTTCCAGCCGCGCTTTTTCCAGCCGACCGCCCACCCCTTTTCAAGCCCGTTTATCACATACTGCGAGTCGGAGGTGAAGGTGACCGAGCAGGGTTCCTTCAGTGCTTCAAAGGCGGCGATTGCGCCCATCAGTTCCATGCGGTTGTTTGTCGTTTCGGCATCTCCGCCCGAAAGTTCTTTTTCGGCTTTTCCGCAGACGAGGATCGCTCCCCAGCCGCCCGGACCCGGGTTGCCTCTGCATGCGCCGTCCGTGTAGATCTCAACCTTTTTCAAAGTGTCCGCTCTCCTTCGCAGGCAAGCGCGATGAGCCTGTCAATGATTTCGGGATAGGTCATGCCGCCTGCCATGAACAGTTTCGGATACATGCTGATCGAGGTAAAACCGGGAAGCGTGTTGATCTCGTTGAAGATCGCTCTGCCGTCGTCTGTGACGAAAAAGTCAACTCTTGAAAGTCCCTTGCAGCCGAGTGCCCTGTAAACGGTGAGCGCGTTTTTCTTTATCTGTTCGGACAGAGCCTCCCCGATGCGCGCGGGGATATAGTAGGATGCGCTGTCCGACCGGTATTTTGCCTTGTAGTCGTAGAATTCTGCGCCCGGATCGATCTCGCCGCAGACCGATGTGACCGCATTGTCGTTGCCCATGACGGCGACTTCGACCTCTCTGCCGCGGATGTATTCCTCAATAAGTATCTTTGTGTCGGTCAGCGCCGCCTTTTCAAGCGCGGGGATCAGCCCGTCGGCGGTCATGACCTTGCTCACTCCGACCGAAGAGCCTGCGGACGACGGTTTTACGAATACCGGGAAGCCGAGTTTTTCGCTCACTTCCGACAGGACTTTGTTGTAACTTTCTCCCTTGCGGACGACTATGCATTTTGCCTGAGTGACGTCGGTAAGCGAAATTATCGCTTTTGTCGTCGCTTTGTCCATGGCTGCCGCCGAAGCTTTGCATCCCGAGCCGACAAAAGGTATGCCCGACAGCTCCAGCAGTCCCTGGAGACTGCCGTCCTCGGCATATTCGCCGTGGACTGCGGGAAAAATAACGTCAATCGGGAGCTTTTTGCCGTTTTCGCAGACAATTGCGTTCACTCCGCGTGTCGGAGCGATGTATGCGGGGGTGAGATGTGCGCTGTCGCCGCACCAGCTGCCGTCCGGCAGTGCCGACGGCTCGCCGTCGTAAAGATACCACCTGCCGTTCTTTGTTATGCCGAGCATACGGCAGTCGTATTTTTCTCTGTCGAGATTGGAAATGACCGAGTAAGCCGTGGAAAGTGAAACTTCATATTCGGAGGACATGCCGCCGAATATGACGCAGACCTGTTTTTTCATGATTGATATGTCCTTTCGGTAAATTGTATAATTATTGCCGGGAAGAATCCCGCCGCCTGAGTACCGCGACGCGGTCGTTTCCCGAGTAGTCTTTTCCGATTTTTGCGTCAAAACCGTTTTCGTCGGCGATCGATGAGATACCGTCCGCCTGATCGAAGCCGATCTCAAAGACGAACGCGCCGCCGTTTGCCAGATTTTTCGCAAACGTGCCGACAATGCGTCGGTAAAAGACAAGTCCGTCCCGACCGCCGTCGAGTGCGAGCCGCGGCTCCGCCGCAAGTCCCGGGTATGTGTCGATATCCGCCGATCTTATGTAGGGCGGATTCGATATTATGAGATCGAACTTTTCGTCGCCGAGCGGATCGTCCGAAAGTATGTCGGCGGTCACGAGGGCGGCACGTTCATTACAGCCGAGCAACTTTGCCGACTGCGCGGCTGCATCAAGCGCACCCGCCGACAGATCGATAAGAAGACCGCGGCGGCAGTCTTTCCGCTCGTCAAGAAGGGTAAGACCGATACAGCCCGAGCCTGTGCACAGATCGGCAAAGCTCCCGTTTTCGGGAAGCAGTGCGATCGCTTCCTCCGCAACCCGTTCGGTGTCGGGGCGGGGAACAAGGCAGTCGCGGTTTATCACGAAATCGTGCCTGTAAAAAAACCATTTGCCGATTATGTATGCGAGCATTTCGCCCGACTCCACCGCTTCGCAGACCCGCCTGCGCTCGTCGGGGTCGGAATATGTCTCGTTTATGATGCGCAGTTCATCCCGGGTGATTTCAGCCATCGCAGACACTTCCGTTTCCCGCAGCATCCTTTATTTCAAAGAAGAGGTTGTCAACAGGAACCCCCTTCTTTTTTGCGTAATTGACCGTCTGAAAGCTGCCGCCCGTGCGTCTGCGCGGATCACAGCAGGCGATAAGCAGATTGCAGTTGTCAACCATGAAGTAATTTCTTTCCTTCATACACCCGTCAACATACCCGTCGTACAGGCACCTGACCTCGTCGTAATAGCCGTAAAGCTTTGCGTAAAGTTCCTTGTCCGCAGGCTTCCATCTCGCTTCCTGCCCCTTGTGCGGGCAGGCGAGAATCATTCTGAATCTGCCGTTGTAACCCTCTTTTTTCAGATGCGCAAGTGCGACCGCGGCGGCGGTATCGAATCCGAGCGCACCTCCGAGGTAAAATTCGACCGTTCCGTGGTTGTCGATAAGATCGGCGAGTTTTTTCCTCAGAATATCGGATGCCGCTTTCATCTCGGCGGCAGTCAGCGACCTGTGTCCGGTAAATGCGCAGGCTCTGATAATGTCCATGCAATCACTGTCCCTTCATTATTTATATTAAAGTTTATTTCTTCTGCAGATGCAATATGACCGCTCCTCACTGCCGTCCGACGGGGCAAACCGGACGTCACGGCAGACCGCTTCAAGCGTGAAGAGGTTGTTTTTTGCCGCCGACGAAATTTCATCGACCGTGTAACAGCGTTCGCACTGATGTTCCTCGGCGCGGCGGTACAGTCCCTTTTTTTCTTCGATAAAAAAGGTAAGATCAAAGTCGCAGAGTCTTGTTTTTTCATCAAATGAGTTCTGCCAGACGCAGAAAACGCCGTCCGCGTCGTAGGTGTAGACGTTGTTTGCGTAGATCTCGCCGAACTTGCGCTCGGTATTTATGTCAAAGATGAAGAGTCCGCCCGGAGAAATAAAGTTTTTGAGCTTTGAAAAAAGGATGTCGAGTTCGCCGTCGCCCGTCAGATAGTTGACCGAATCAAGACAGCAGACCGCCGCTTCGACGGTGCCGTAAAGATCGAGGGAACACATGTCCTGGCAGAGCAGGAGGGGGGAAAAGCCTTCGTTTTCGCAGTTTTCGCGACAGACGCCGAGCATCTCGGGCGAAAGATCGACTCCGATCACGTCGTAGCCCTTTTTCAGGAGGCGCAGGGTCATTGCGCCGGTGCCGCAGGCAAGATCAAGCAGGAGCGATCCTTTCGGTATGCCGTTTTTGTCAAGGAGCTTTTCGACGGCATCGGCATAGCCGTCGTAGTCGAACGTCCCGCCGTTCAGACTGTCGTAGAAGGGGGCAAGAACCGAATACTGTCCGAGCATCAGGCACTCTCCCCGTCTTTTGCGAAAGCGGCGGAGCCCAGCCTTGAAAGAGTAATTATACCGATTCCGAGCATTGCCGCCGACGCAAACAGCCATGTGTCGATCGGGTATATGCCGCAAACGTAAAGCAGAAGCGTCGAAACCGCAGGTGCAAGCACAAGCGGCAGGAGGAAGGAGGCAAAGGTCAGCGCAAATTTTTTTGTGAGCTTGCCGAGTCCCGCTCTCGCTTCGGTGAGAAGCGCGGCGGCGGACGCCGAACAGCCGACGATGCGGATAAGCCGCACCGGGTCATTCATGGGTGTTTCGATGTCAAAATAGACGCAGAGAGCCAGAGCGAGCATCCAGAGGGAGGCGAGCATCGCAAAAGCGGCATTTGATTTTTTTGTAATTATGAGCAGGCAGGGGTAGGCGATCGCGACCACCGCAAGATATGCGCCGAATTTTGCAAGATATGAGGCAAACACGATCGATCTGCTGTCTGACGTGCTTTTCAGCATGAGCTCACCGATGCGGTCGTCCGGAAAGAAGGAAAAGACCGCCGAGAGGCAGAAAAGGAGTGCGGCGGCGATCATGATTGCCGAGCCGACAGTCGGCAGAATCGGCGACGGCTCGGGTGTCTGTCCGCCGTTTTTCGGAAAAAGCGGTATCGTTATGACGGTGAACAGGGCGAAGCCGCCGAAAAGCGCATATAATGACGGGATCACCCATCCCGGCAGGTCCGCGGCGACCAGCTTCAGCGCGGCATCATAGCCGGCTCCGAGCAGAAAAGACAGGATCACGCAGGCGACTGCGGTGACTGTGACGCAGACGAAAAAGACTGTTTTTGAAAGATAGTTTTTTTTCATCGGGAAAGCTCCTTTTGCATAAAAAAGAATGTAAAATGCCGAAAACTGAATAAAACTGTTGAAAAGTCTGTGGAAAGTGTGAAAAACTTTTCTCCGGTAAAGTTAATAATCCTGTTGAAAAGTCTGTGGATTATGTGGAAAAATCCGCAAAAACGGGGAAAAGTAAAAAATACGATCGGAAAACCGAAAAATTATCCGCAAACAGCGGCAAAAATGCCGACGAACATACGGTCGTCCCGATCGGGCTGTGGAAAAGCCGTGTGTGGATAATTATGCGGCTTTTCAACAGGCACTGTGGGTTTTGCCGAAGTGCGGCTTATCTGCTTCCCCTCAGTTTGTTTATCGCCTGAAGGAAGGTGTCGATGTCCTTGAACTCACGGTAGACCGAGGCAAAGCGGACATAGGACACCTCGTCCAGCTTTTCAAGCCGATCCATTACCATCGAGCCGATCTCGCCCGAGCTGACCTCGCCCTTCATCGAGGCGGAAAGCTCGCTTTCTATCGATTTGACAAGCTCTTCAAGCTGTTCGGAGGTGACGGGACGCTTGTAGGTCGATTTTATCAGTCCCGCAAGAATTTTGTTGCGGTCGAAAAGCTCCTTTGAACCGTTTTTCTTGACGACAAGTATCGGCAGGACCTCAACCGTCTCAAATGTGGTGAATCTGAAATGACAGCCGAGACATTCGCGGCGCCGCCGAATCGACATGTCGTCGGGGCGCGAGTCGGTGACCTTGCTTTCGGTGTATCCGCAGGACGGACATTTCATCTTGTTTACTTCCTTTCGTCTGTGCTTTTAAGTGCGGCGGCGTATATGTCCTCTCCGCCGAGTATGTTGACGGCGTCGATAAGCGCCGATGTTGACAGATTTGTCGGCAGGGCGAGCGCTTTTGCAAGCGCGACCCGCCTTTCGGCGGAGCCGTCGGCTCCGATCAGCCCGTCCGCGTACAGTCTTGCGGTGGTGAGCTTCTTTGTGTTTTCCCCGCCATCATCGCGGGATTTTCCGCTTTCGGCAAACGGCAGAAAAAGTCTGCGGAGAATATCTGCGTCAATTCCTTCGACGCCGAGCGTCCCTTCCTTTGAAGGGGAGATCTTCCGCCTTTCCTTGCCGACGGTCGGCGGGATAAGGACGTGCGCAATGCGATCCTTCGGTATGATCCCACTTAAAAAATTTCTTATTACAAGCCCCGCACCGTCACTGTCGGTCGCGGTAATTATACCTTTTGCCTCTGCCGCGCGGCGCAGAAACGCCTGTTTTTCCTTGTTTTTGAATATGCCGAAGCCGTCCGTCGTGATGATCGTCGCGTCAATTATCGAGTCGAGCTTGATCTTGTCGTATTTTCCTTCGACCACGATCAAACGGTCGATTTTCAGTTTTTCCTTCATTTATTATTATGTCCGATCCCGAACAGTATGAGCTGTTCGATCATGAGATAGCCGTCCGCCGAGGTCGTTTTCAGCTTTTTGTCGGTTTCGTTGACCGCCCTGACCGTTTCCGCGAGTTTTTCGACGCCTGTTCCGGCGACCGCCGAAAGACGCAGCCCGAGCGGATAATCGGCAATGCCGAGCAGTCTGCTCATTTCGGGACGGGAGACTCCGCTGTCCGACAGCTTTTTTACCGCAAGCAGCTCTCCCGCGATTTTTGAGATCGTTCCGAGTATGCGCTCGGGCGGCTCCTTGCGCAGACGCATGTCGGCAAATGCCGCAAGGGCGGTCTGCCTGTCTCCCGATATTATGGCGTTCGAAAAGTCGAACGCCCCGAAAACGCGGTTCGGCGAGCAGACCGTTCTGACCGTTTCGGCGGTAATCGCCTCCGAGCCGGTCGCCTTTGCGTATGCGGCGAGCTTTTCCACCTCGGAGGCAAGTATATACATGTCAGCCGAGCAGAAATCGATCATGTATCTGCACACCCTGTCGTCGGCCTTTACGCCTGCGGCGGTAAAATGCCGTCCGAGCCAGTCGGCAAGCCTTGCCGGGGTCTGCCGTTCGAATTTCAGGCAGTCAGCCGCCTTTGTGAGTGCGGCGAGGACGGCGGACGGCTTTTTCGGCGTTCCCTCGGGAAGCTCGTCCGGCTTTGTGTCAATAATTATCGTCAGCCCGCTGTCCGGAGAGGATATGAGCGCGCAGAGGCGCTCCAGTCTGTCGGTCGGCAGTTTGCCGAAATCGGTTCCGCGAAGCTCGACAAGGCGTCCGAGACCGAAAAGGGGCGCTCCCGACAGCTCGGCTGCAAACCGCCCGGTGTCCCCGTTTTCGATCATCACATGGTTGAAAACCTCAAAATCGGGGTCGGGGCAGATGATGCCGCGGAGCTTTTTTATATAATAATCCTTCAGATAAGGCTCGTCTCCGTAAAAGAGATAGCTCCCGCCGACAAAGCCGCATCGCAGTCTGCGGTCAAGCTCTTTTGTCGTGATCTGCATACGTCCCCTCCTTATTTTTTATCAGGTTATTTGCTTTCGTCCTCTCGGCGCATGACCATTTCCTGATACTGCGCCATTGAGATCAGCACATTGCGCGGCTTCTGTCCGTCGGGCGCCGACACGATGCCCATTTCGGTCATGCGGTCGATGATCTTCGCCGCGCGTCCGTAGCCGAGTCCCATCCGCCGCTGGAGCAGAGAGGTCGATATCTTTCCGCTTTCGACCGCGACATGGACGCACTCCATGAACTTGGGGTCAAGCTCGTCGTCATCGTCGGCAGAGCCGAAGGCGCCCTTCTTTTTGTCGATCTCTTCACATTCGGCTTCACATTCGCGTATCTCGTCGATCGCCTTCTGGTCGTATTCGACCTCGCCGAAGCTGTCCCTGATGTAATCGCAGACCGCTTCGACCTCACGGTCGGAGACAAACGCGCCCTGCACGCGGATCGGCTTCATCGCGCCGACAGGTGCGTATAGCATGTCGCCCTGTCCGATAAGCTTTTCGGCACCCGCGATGTCGATTATCGTGCGCGAGTCGATATTCGAACGGACGGTGAACGCGATACGCGACGGGATGTTTGCCTTGATAAGACCGGTAATTACATCGACCGACGGACGCTGTGTACCGATTATGAGGTGCATACCTGCCGCTCTCGCCTTCTGTGCGATGCGGCATATCGATTCCTCAACCGTGTCGGGAGCGCTCATCATGAGATCGGCAAGCTCGTCGATGACGATGATGATTGACGGTATCTTTTCGCCGGTTCCCAGCTCGTCAACCATTTTGTTGTAGCCCTTGATGTCGCGCACGCCCGCTTCTTCGATAAGCTCATAGCGTTTTTCCATTTCGGCAACCGCCCATGTGAGCGAGCCTGCCGCCTTTTTCGGATTGGTGACGACCGGGACGAGCAGGTGCGGAAGCTTGTTGTATACTCCCAGTTCGACCTTTTTCGGGTCGATCAGTATCAGCTTGACCTCATCGGGGGTCGCGCGGAAGAGCAGGGAGGTGATAAGCGAGTTGATGCAGACCGATTTACCCGAACCGGTGGTGCCCGCTATAAGCAGGTGGGGCATTTTTGCGATATCGACGAATATCGGGTCGCCGGCAACGTCCATGCCGAGCGCGGCGGTCACCTTTGAGCCTGCCTGTCCGAATTTCGGATTTTCGAGCAGGTCGCGCAGATAGACGGTTTCGCGGACGCGGTTCGGCACCTCAATGCCGACCGCCGGCTTGCCCGGAATGGGCGCTTCGATACGAACGCCCGAGGTTTCGAGATTGAGTGCGATGTCGTCCACAAGATTTGCTATCGCGCGCACGCGCACTCCCTGATCGGGGAGCAGTTCGTATCTTGTGATTGTCGGACCGCGCGAGATCGAGGTTATCTTGGTCTTGACCTTGAAGGATTCAAGCGCCGAAACCAGCTTTATGCCGTTTGCCTTGAGCTCCTCCGAGTGATCGGCGTTCAGACCGCCCTGATCCTTTTTGAGCAGGGTGAGCGGCGGGAAGCGGTATTCGTGCTTCGGCTTTTCGATAAGCTCGTCCGGATCGGCAAGATCGGGGTCGGTGAGCGCGTGATCGTTTTCGTCCGAGCTTTGCAGATTGGCGATCTTTTCGAATTTTTCGTCGTTTGTTTCGCCGTCGTGCGCGGAAGAATCGGACGGGTGGGAGGGATCGGACGGTTTTTCGGTTACCTCTCCGGTGGTTCTGTCGATGACATAGCCGTTCATGTCGGCGGCAATGTCGCCGCTTCCGCTTCTCGGTACGCCGTCTCCGCCGAAGAGCAGCTGCATAAGCTCGGGATCTCCTCCGTCGTTTCCTTTGTTGTCGGATGAGGTCGGTCTGTCAACATACGGATTCGGGTCGTAAGGCTCCTCCGGCTTCTTTTTTGCCGTCGCCCTTGCCCGTTCTGCCTCTGCCGCCGCCTCGTCGAGAACGGGTGGAAGAGTTTCGCCGAGCTTGGGGTCGGGCGCCGAGCCGACAGGGTTTACCTCGTCGTATTTTATCGGCGAAATGCCGATGGGCTTGTCCTTGTAGGTTTTGCGGCTGTCGTCGGATGCGTCCGGGAAGAGCTTCATGCGCTGTTTTTCGCCGGGAGCGTCGCCGCTTTCCTTTTCGTGTTCACGCGCCTTTCTGCCGAGCTCTTTTGCTTCCTTCAGACGCTTTTTGTCGGGATCCGCCGCCTTTTCCCTGTGCGCGGCTTTTATGCGTTCAATGAGCGCGCCGATGCTCTTTGCAAGGCGGACAGCCGCTCTGCCGACGCTTGCGGGGGTGATCTCGGTGAGTATCAGCAGTGCGCCGACGAGAATGAGCAGTGTGAATATCCATGCGATCTTTTTAAGCAGAACATAGAGCAGACCGCCGAGCAGTGCGCCGATTACCCCGCCTCTGTTCTGTACCGGACGGTCGGCGGTGGCGATGCTGAGTCTCCACATGTCGGTCACCCGATAGAAGGCGGGAAGGTCTTTGACCTTGCCGACCGTGAGGAGCAGGTAGAAGAGGGCGGAAAGAGCGCATATGAAAACTGCCGTGAAGATCAGCTTTGCCTTTGCGGTTCCCGATTTTACCGATCTGCGTCTGATAAGCGCAAGATAAACAAGCGCCGCGGGTATCAGATATGCACAGCTTCCGAAAAGACCGTAGAGAAGCGAGCAGATGAAATAGCCGACCACTCCGGTTTTCGAGCCGTTCCAGCCGAGCCGCATGTTGGTCAGCAGAAGCATCAGCGTCAGAAGGATTGCAACGACCGCCGCGCTGACCGCGAATATCTGATCGCGCAGCGGACTTTCGCCGGCGTGCTTCGGGAGAAGCGGGGCGCCGGCTCCCGGATTTTCGTTTTTTTCGTTGTCTTTGTCTTTGTTTTGCTTTGACTTTGCCATTTTTTAATGAAATTTACCTTTCCCGGACCGAAAACGGTCCGAAGCTGTCCCCGATAGAGATTATTTCAGAATAAAGTTGAGGATTATTGCGAATATACCCGCGGCAAGGCTGTAAACCGAGAAAATGCGGAAGTTTCTGTTCTTTGCGATGAACTGAAGAAGCTTCATGGCGGCGACACCGACGATGCCCGCGGCAAGTGCGCCCGCAAGATATGTAAGCAGAAGCGCGGGATCCTCCGAGCCGACCGTCGTTACGAACTCCGGAAGTTTGAGCACACATGCGCCGAGGATTGCCGGGATCGACATGATGAACGAAAATTTCACGGCAAACGGGCGGTCAAGCTTCTGCGTCAGTCCGGCGGTGACCGTTGTACCCGAGCGCGAAAGCCCGGGGAAAACGGCAATAAGCTGGGAAAGTCCGATGACAAGTGCGTTTTTCGGCTTCATTTCGGCAAGTCCGCGGTCGCCCGGTTTTATTTTGTCGGACGCATAAAGCATTGCCGAATTGACTATAAGGATGATTCCGACCGCAAGCATGCTGCCGGATACCGCTTCGACATAATGATCGAGCAGTGCGCCCGGGATGAGCGGCAGGGTGGCGATCAGCACGAGAATCACGAATCTTTCGCCTTCCGAATAGGTCGAATATCTGAAATTGCCTCGGAAAAGCTTGCCGATCAGGGTGAAAAACGAAACGATCAGGGTAGCGACGTCTTTGCGGTAGACGATAAGCACGGCTACGAGCGTGCCGAGATGCAGAAGAACGTCGAACGACAGGTTTTCCTCGCCGCCGAGCAGGGCGTGCAGAATTGCGAGATGACCGGAGGAGGATATCGGAAGAAATTCGGCAAGTCCCTGGACTATGCCGTATATTATCGATTTAAGTATGGTCATGGTAAAAGGGACCTTTCTTTCGAAAAAATCTTGCGGGAAAACGCCCGGCTCGCAGACCGTTTCCGGTCAACGGGCAGATTCCCACATATAATTATATATATAATAACATAAATCCTCCCGGAATACAAGGGGGACGGGAGAATTTTGAACGGTTTTTTGTAAAAATTAACGCTTTGTTAAAACCGCCCGACGATTATTGACAAACGGCGCAAAAGGGTGTAAAATAACCTTGAATATGACATGATCTGCACGGTTTCGGACTTTTTCGACCGACCGTGAGGAAAAGAGGAGCTTGTATGGCTTGTAGATCGGAAAAGAGTATGAAAACCGAAAAGCAGGGGAAAAGAATGTACAAAAGAGCGGTCGCGGCGCTGATGCTCGCGGCGCTGATGCTGATTCTGCCTCCTGCCCTCTGCGGTGCCGCCGTATCGGGCGCACCCGTGACCTTCGAGAGGAAGGTGGTTGCGGCAAAGCTGAATGTCTACGGCGACGACAGCCTTTCGGGTACGCCGATTATCAGCTATTCCGCAGGAACACTGCTGACGCTCACAAAATACAAGGACGGAGTACTCTGCGTCATGGGCAAGTCGGGAGTGAGAGGCTACTGCTCCCCGGTCGATCTTGTGTCGCCTGATTCGCTTGTATACACTTCGGTGCCGTACAGACTCGGGTTCGATGCGGCGGGAAACGCTTCTGTGTCCGATCTTGTCGGTCTTGACTACTACATATATGACAGTGACAGCAGGCTGATGAACGGAGCCGACGGCATTACGCTCATACAGCGTGCGACGCTTGACAGGCTTGAGACGGCGGTCTCGCGGATCGATACGAAATACACCGTCCGCGTTGTGTGGGCGTACAGACCGTCGTCCGCCGATCCGGGAATCGGGGTGCCGTCGAACACCGGCGCACTGCTGAAGATTTCGGTACGGCAGGGAGACATCGAATGGGAACTGTCCGATCTGCCGGCATTTTTAAGTGCGATGGAGAGTGCGGGATTTTCGATAGCCGACGGTCAGACCGATGTTTTTTAT
>CALBLD010000091.1 GCA_937895775.1 uncultured Clostridia bacterium | reverse complement strand
TGTCTGCGATCGGGGAGATCAGGACGGTTGCCTCCGCACGAATCGTCGCAGTCGTCATCGACGACGAGGTGACCCTCAAACGCGTTTATTACCAAAAAGAAAACGACACGCTTATTCTCGCCGACGACAACTCAAAATGCCCGCCGATTCTCCTTATCGGCAGTGAAATCGACAATCTGAACTGCATCGGCAAGGCTGTCTGCTTCATGAGCTTATTGTAAAAAAGTAAAGACATTCACCCGCATGGGGTGGACAAAAACCCGCAGGGCTTGCGCCCTGCGGGTGAAATTTTATCTGAAAAAATATGAAAAGCATGTGATGCCGTGATTTTTTACAAAAATTGTTTATTTTAGCCGAATTGTGTCTTGTACAACCGATATTTTTATGATATAATATACCTGTGGGAAACAATGGCAGCAAAAAGCGGTGCCTTAAGCACCGCTTTTGCGCACACACCTGTGCAGTCGGAAGTTCCGACGATCTGAGTTAACTTTTATTTGAACTCTATAGTGCAGATTTATAGGGGACTATAAACCTTATCCGAAGTATATCACGAAAAGGACGGCTTGTCAATATGAAATCCGAAAATTATTACATCGGTCTTGACATCGGCACCGACTCTGTCGGATACGCCGTAACAGACACCTCCCCGCAGTACGGTCTGATGAAATTCGGCGGCGAACCGATGTGGGGCGTAACCCTCTTTGACACTGCCGACCTTTGCAAAAGCAGGCGAGTCCGCAGAACCGAACGAAGAAGAATCGACAGAAGACAGCAAAGAATCACCCTCCTTCGCGAGCTTTTTGCCGAACCGATCTCGCAGGTCGATAATAAATTTTACAATCGCATAACCGAAAGCGCACTGCTCCGCGCCGATGCAAGCGAGCCGTCCTGCCTTTTCAACGACCCGTCTTACACCGATGCCGATTATCACAAAGAGTATCCGACAATTCACCATCTGATCGACGGGCTTATGAAAAGCGATGCCCCGCATGATGTGCGTCTCGTTTACATCGCCTGTGCATGGCTGATTGCACACCGCGGTCACTTTCTCAGCGATATTTCGATTGAAAACGTCGGCGGAATAAGCAGTATAAAGCCGGCATACAGAAAGCTTGAAAACTATCTTAATGACCGTTTTAATGACGATCCGGAAGAGAATGGCGAAATTCGCAAACCGTGGTGGAGACTTGATGATGACGAAATCGGAGAACTCGAAAAAATATTAAAGAAAAAGGGAATCAACCGCAAGCTTGAAGACTTGCAGATTCTCTTAAACGACGGCAAAAAGTTTGACAGCAACACCGAAAGCTTCCCGTTCAGTCAGGAAGGAATCATGAAGCTTCTCTGCGGCGGCTCCTATCCGCCCGCCAAACTGTTCAAAGATGGCAAAGACAAATACGCCGACCTCGGTAATCTCTGTCTTGACGCCGACGAAGAGACGCTTGCCGATTCGCTTGCGGCACTCGGAGACGACGGCGAGCTTATCAGATACCTCAAGGAGATCTTTGACCTGGTGGTTCTTGCCGATCTGCTTGACAAAAGCGAATACATTTCGCAGGCAAAGGTCAAAATATACGACCGGCACGGGAAAGACCTTGACTATATCAAGCATTTTGTCCGGGGCAATTATCCCAAAGACATTTACAAGCGGCTTTTCCGCAGATATGAAAAAGACAACTATGTAGCTTACAGCGGAAACACAAAAAGCTGCCCGAGTACCGAAAAATACGAAAAATGCCACAGCAGGGGTGACTTCTGCAAGCATCTTATAAAGGTACTTGAGCTTGACAAGGACGAACAAAAGCGAAGCATGATCGACCCGGAAGTGCTTGAGCGGATAGAGAACGGGACTTTTATGCCGAAGCAGGTGAGCAGTGAAAACAGCGTAATCCCCTACCAGCTCTATTACGTCGAACTCCGGAAGATACTCGAAAACGCCTCAACATATCTCCCGTTCCTGAACGAAAAAGATGCGGACGGCTATATCACAAAGGAAAAGATACTGTCGATCATGCGTTTCCGTGTTCCCTACTATATCGGACCGCTGAACAGAAACGGCAACGAACACGCATGGATCGAGCGCAAGGCCGATGGCAGAATTTATCCGTGGAACTTTGACGAAAAGGCAGATGCCGACGCATCCGAAGAAGCGTTCATAAAGCGCATGACAAACAAATGCACATATCTCGCCGGCGAGGACGTTCTGCCGAAAAATTCTCTGCTCTGCAAAAGCTTTGAGGTACTCAACGAGATCAACTGCCTGAAAATAAACGGCGTTTCCATCGGTGTTGCCGAAAAACAGATGATTTTCGAAAACCTTTTCATGAAACATAAAAAGGTCACACCGAGGAAAATCAACGATTGTCTCGTACAGAACAACTTTTGCTCAAAAGAGGATGCCGAAACTCTTTCGGGAATCGACACGGAGATAAAATCGTCGCTCACGTCCCGGATTTCATTTGACAAGTTGCTCGAATCGGGTACTCTGTCCGAGGCGGATGTCGAAAAAATCATACTGAGAATGACATACGCGCAGGACAAAAACAGGTTCCGGAAATGGCTCGTCAAAAACTATCCTAAACTCGGCGAAAAAGATCAGGACTACATCTGCAAACTGTCCTTCAAGGATTTCGGCAGACTTTCCAAAGCTCTTTTAAACGGCATTACCGGGCAGAAGATCGACAGTAAAACAGGCGAAATCTGCGGCGACGAAAAAACCGTAATCCGATTCATGTGGGAATCGAACGTGACCCTTTCCGAACTGCTCCTGTCGGACAGATACACCTTTGCGGAAAAGATCAGAAAGCAGAATGTCGACTATTATTCGGAGCATCCGAAAACATTGGACGAGCGTCTTGACGAAATGTACATTTCAAACGCAGTCAAACGTCCGATCATACGCACGCTTGCCGTGGTAAATGATATCGTTAAGGCGACGGGACACGCCCCCGAAAAGATATTTATCGAAATGGCGCGGGGCGGACAGACCGAAAAGAAACGGACGACCCCGAGAAAACAGCAGCTTCTCGATCTGTACAAGAAGATAGAGGGCGAAGAACTGTCCGAATTAGTCAAAGTCAAAGAGCTTGAAATAAAGCTCGAAGGCGAAAGCGAAAACCGTCTGCAAAGCGACAAACTCTTTCTCTTTTACACACAGCTCGGCAGATGCATATATTCGGGCGAGGAAATTGACCTCCGGTCACTGATGGACGAAAACAGCATCTACGACATAGATCACATTTATCCGCAGTCGAAGGTCAAGGACGACAGCATCCTTGACAATAGAGTACTGTCCCTCAAAACAATCAACGAAGACAAAGGTGAGAAATACCCGATTGATGCGGCAATCCGATCGAAAATGCACGGTTTCTGGAAGATGCTGAAGGACAAAGGACTGATCGGCGATGAAAAGTACAGACGTCTGACGCGCAGCACAAAATTTTCGGACGAGGAAAAGTGGGATTTTATAAACCGTCAGCTTGTCGAAACAAGGCAATCGACAAAAGCGGTCGCATTACTGCTTTCCGAAAAATATCCCGACGCCGAAACAGTCTACGTCAAGGCGGGACTTG
>CALBLD010000090.1 GCA_937895775.1 uncultured Clostridia bacterium | reverse complement strand
GATGTTCGCCGGAAGCAGGTCAACGCCCTCGCCGTGATGCAGAATACCGCAGCCGTCCGAGATGGGGGTATCGTCGATCACACTCTGCATGATGTCTGCCAGCGTAACGGGCAGCTCATCCGGTTTCGGGTAGCCGAGGGATAGAGTCAAGGAGCCTTGCGCATCTGCGTCAATGAGCAGCACCCGCTTGTTCTGCTGGGCAAGCCCAATGCCGAGATTGGCGGTGGTCGTGGTCTTGCCCACACCGCCCTTTTGGTTCGTCACCGCGATCACTTTGCAATTCGCCATATGGGTTTCCTCCTTTGCATAAATTTAGCCGCCTGCGGCGAAGCAGACGGCTATGTATATTAGAGGTACACATCGACGGTTATATCTTCCCACTGGTTTTTGCGGAGATAACAGCCTATTGCTTTTCGGTATGCTTCGGCCTCGTCGAACTTTATGGTAAATGACATAAACGGCGGGAAGTTATCGCTTGGGTCATATGCCATACAGTTTGACGGATATGGCGCAGTCGTCCAAAAAGTCCTACCGGAGTATCGTTCCGCACAGGCAGCTATCAAGGACAGCAGGAACTGATTCTGTAATCCGATAGCACAATAAAATGCAAATCGACCTTGCAAAAACAATTGCAAGGTCGGTTTTTTCTGCCTTAAAATCGGCGGAAAGATTGCAAAATACCTGACAGTATGGTATAATTATTTTAGATTACCCTACACGAAACTATAAATTTACAATGATTACAGAAACACAAAGAATCTGGCGGTGATATTACGGATTATTTTTTTATAGCAATACTTGCGATCGTTGTCATAATCATTTTTCTTTCATCACGGTTCACTCATTATAGCGGATCGTCCGAAGATCCTGTAAAAAGAGCGGGCGAGCGAGGAGAAAAGATAGCCGTTTCTGCAATAGAAAGTATTCTCTCCGATAAAGATTACCTGTTTACGAAAGTATCTTTCAGTTACGATAACAGACCTGCCGAATTGGACTGTGTCGTCGTAAATAACTACGGAGTGTTCATATTTGAAGTAAAAAATTACAGCGGTCTTTTATACGGCAACGAAGAAGATTTTTACTGGGAGAAATACAAAATAACCGATGCCGGAAATGTATATGAAAAAACGGTCAAAAACCCTATCCCGCAGCTCAAACGAGAAATACATCTTTTGGCAAAATATCTTAAATACTACGGCGTAGACGTCCGGATAAAGGGTTACGCCATCCTTGTGCAGGGAAACAGCCCGATACGCAGTGATCTGATTCTTTACAGTACCGGCGAAATCGACAAAGCAATACATACAAAAGACAGGACATTATTATCCGACGTAACTATTGAAAAAATAAAAAGGGTAATCGGGCAGATAACCCTCGGACAGATACAGTGACACATCTATCCGTTGCAGCTGTTGTGTTTTGTCCCTCATGCCGTGATGCTGAACCGCAATCCGATAATTTGAAAAAAACATTCTTTTTTCTTTATCAAGAAATTACACACGCATATTGCAAATACCGATCCTATGTGATATAATGCTTTCCGATGCAAAAAACGCGTTGACATTCTCAAAGGAGAAAAACAGATGTATTCTTTTTTACTCGCCATTATATATATAGCTTTTATCAGTCTCGGTCTGCCCGATTCGCTCCTCGGCTCCGGCTGGCCGGTCATGCACACCGAACTCGGTGTTCCCGTATCATACATGGGAATAATATCGATGATAATATCGGGCGGGACAATTATTTCAAGCCTGTTTTCGGACAGACTCACCCGCAGGCTCGGTACAAGAATCGTAACTGTTATCAGCGTATTTCTTACTGTCATTGCCCTATTCGGATTTTCGTTTTCTTCACATTTTATCATGCTTATCATTTTTGCCGTTCCTTACGGACTCGGAGCGGGAGCGATCGATGCGGCACTGAACAATTACATTGCGCTTCACTACAAAGCCAAACACATGAGCTGGG
>CALBLD010000089.1 GCA_937895775.1 uncultured Clostridia bacterium | reverse complement strand
GAATCACACCCGTCTGGGCGATCTCGATCCCGTCGGGATTTGACATCGGCAGGATATAGAAGCAGGTCTTATCGAGCAGCTGTGCAAAGGTAAGTCCGTCACCCGACAGCTTTTCGTTCGGATTTCTCAGCATATATTCGATCTGTGCAACCGATATCGTCGCCGTCATATGCTCTCTCGCATGGATTGCGGCGGAAATGAACACCCGTTTTTTCGCGTTCGGATTTCCGAGTACCGCCAGCGTAAGCTCCTTTCCGAGTTCGCTCTTACCTATTGACGTGACCGACAACAGGTTCGGAAACTCTTCGGCAAGCTTTCTGAGATCGCTGTTCATTGTATCATATGTGTAATTAGTCACCGGCTTGACCGTCTTAAGCTCGCTTTTCCAACTGTCGGAATCATCCGGAGCAAGGTAGGCGGCAACCACATATCCGCGTGTTCCCTTATAATCGATATAGGCAAACCGCGACTGCATAAAGAAAACGGTAACCTTTTCCCCTTTGGGAATACGGGTCAGAACGGTTGCGGAGGATGATGCGTACTTGCGCAGATTAAGTGTATTCTGGCAGTTGACCGTCCATTTTTCGCAGACTGTTACCCCCTCCTTATCAAGCGTCATCGCATAATCGACCGGATAGGTCGTACTGTCGGTATAGCGATACCACTTTGTATTCAGATACTGATTGAAACCGTTTGCAAGCATCAGTCGGTCAAGTATGGTCGCATACATTGCCTGCTCGCTCGTCAGATCAGAAAAATCCCTGTCCGATTTTTTGCCGCTTTCGTCAAAATCCGAAGGAAGCGGGAGCTTTGTTCCGTCGGAGGCAACTACCGCAACCGCCAGAGCCGCGCCGGTATTGAATCCGACATAAGTTCCGTTTTTCGGATCGGACGCACATGTCGGCAGTATCATAAACAGTTTATGCTGATAGTTGTACGGACGATACGCATCCCATATAAGAAGCGACATATTCTGCTTTTTCAGTTCGCTCTGGACTGCCGCAAGCTTCTTTACGGTTCCGTAGCGCAGATATGCGTCGTCAAATCCGTAGATCGGAGTTTTTGCGAGATTATCCGACGAGGAGTAGCGGAGATTGACATACACATCGGGTATATAGTCTCTGACGCGCACGATATCGGCATCCGCCGGCTCGGGACGTGTCGGAGGTGTAACCGGAGCCGTCGTTGTCGGGGTTGTCGTCGTCGGAGCGGCGGTTGTCGGCAAACCTGTCGATGTCGTCGGCAGTGCCGTCGTTCCGCCGGGAGTCGTTGCGGTACCCGGCTCGGATGTGGTTCCGGGTACTCCCGAAGTGATGTCCGGAATTTCCGATGTTTCCGCGGTACTTCCGGTAAGCGAACCGATTGTTGTCAGGTTGCCGGAATCGCCGATGCCGCATGCCGCAAAGCATACGGGAATCACAAAGATGATAGCAATCAAGAGTGAAATGGTTTTTGTGAAAGAAAATGATCTCATTGCGTAAAAAATACCTTTCTGTTTTTTCTCAACATAAGACGGACGAAAAAACAACGGTGTGACACTTTTTTATAATTTTTTTCGGATTTTTCGGATTCATGACATCTCACGGTCGGCAAGTCTCAGCATGTCCGGAATATCGAAGCCCTGCGGGCACTTCCGCATACACAGATGGCAGGACACGCATTTATCTGCGCCGTGTCCGCCCGCCTTTATCTTTTCGATATAGTGACGGTTGCCCGAAACATCATCGCTGTACTTGAACGCACCGTTCCACGTCGAAAAAATACCGGGAATATCAACATCGCGCGGACACGGCATACAATATCTGCACCCGGTACACTCGATCTTCATGCGCCTCTTATACTCTTCCCTTGCCCGCGCCACGATATCAAGTTCTTCCCGCGACATTATTCCTACATCCGCTTTATCGAAGATTTTAAGGTTCTGCCGGGTCATTTCAACATCGGTCACCCCCGAAAGTACGGTTGCGACCTGCGGAAAATTGCAGAGCCATCTGAAGCCCCATTCGGCGGGACTTCTTTTCTCGGGATAGGAATCGAATATCTCTCTCACACTCTCGGGAACGTCGGCAAGCTTTCCGCCGAGCAGTCCCTCCATGATAACAACCGGTATATTCTTCGATCCGGCAAGCTCCAGTCCGCGCAGACCCGCCTGGTTGTCGATATCCATATAGTTGAACTGTATCTGGCACATATCCCAATCATATGCACCGAGTATTTCCTCAAATGCATCATATGAATCATGGAAAGAGAAGCATGCGTACTTTATTTTTCCGGATGCCTTGAGGCTGTCCAGAAAACGTGTGACGCCGAGAGCTTCAAGTCGCCGCCACTGCTCCCTGCCGAGACAATGGACAAGATAAAAATCGATATGGTCGGTTCTGAGTGCTTCAAGTTCGGTTTCAAAGATTCTCGGCATATCGTCATATTTCTTTACCTCCCAGATCGGGAGCTTGGTTGCGATCGAAACGCGCTCGCGCCAACCTCCGTCAAGGATCTCGCCGAGAATCTTTTCAGCCTGACCGTCCGAATAGACATATGCGGTATCGATATAGTTTACTCCGCCCTCGATTGCCGTATAAACGATCTTTTTCGCAAGCTCCATATCGACCGTTTCAACGCCGTTTTCGTCCTTCTTTTTCGGGAAACGCATGCATCCGACGCCGAACGCCGATCTTTCGATCCCGAGTTTTCCGAATTTGCGGTATTTCATAATTCCCTCCGTTTATCTGTTTTTTATCTTATCCGAAGTCCTTTCGGATAGTGATTTTTTGCCACTTTGTCACTTACCTTGACCGCTCCGAGCGTACATCCTCGGAAAGTTGCCGCTCCGTATCCGCAGAATCGGTCGCATGCGACCGTATCTCCCCTTATATACGCTTCCGCCTGCCGCCTGTCCATCTCGAATTTATTGATGAAATGCTTCCCGTACGCCATAAAAAATCTGTGGTGGGGAACGACTCTCCCCTTTCTGATTTCGCCGAGCTTTACACCGGGAGACAGCACTCCCTTTGACGGAAGGCAGGCAAGCCTGTCAACGATATAAAAACCGTCTTTTCTCCCGAACACATCAAGCTCTGCGGCAAGCCTGTCTCCGACCGTTTCACAGAGAAAATCTCTTATCAGCTTTTCCTCGGATTTATCCGGCTTTTCCGCATTTATACTGCGTCTTTTATCGGATCGTGTTCCCGAGACTCTTAAAAACAGTGCCGCAAACTGTCCTTCACCGCCCGAAATATGCGGATAGGCTCTTCTGCAGAATGACATATCGTATTTACCGTTTGATATTCCCTTTTCGGTTATGCCGCATATCGTCTCGTCCGGATAAACAGGCTCGAAATCCGGAAAATTGTCAAGAAAATCCGCCACTCTGTCCTCATTTTCTTCAACAGAAAACGTACAGGTCGAATAGAGGAGATAGCCGCCGACGGCTACCGTCTGTGCGGCATCCAACAAAATTTTCGACTGTCGTACCGCGCAGGTTGCGACATTATCGACGGACCACATTGCCGATGCGTCGGGATTTTTTCTGAACATCCCTTCTCCCGAGCAGGGTGCATCGACAACGGTGAGATCGAACATACCCGCACAGTCGTTTGCAAGCACTCCGGTGTCAAGATTCGTCACCGCCGCGGGAGCAATCCCGAGCCGTTCGATATTCTCGGCAAGGGTCAGCGCCCTGTTCGGCACATATTCGTTTGACAAAAGAAAGCCGCCCTGCCCGACAAAAAGATTTGCCGCCTGCGAGCTTTTGCCGCCGGGGGAAGCGCACATATCAAGCACACAAAGCTCCGGTCTGCTTCTCAGATCGGTCGCGTCAAGCATTGCGAGCGGGATCATAGCCGAAGGCTCCTGGACATAAAACGCCCCCGCATGATGCAGCGGATGATTGCCGATCTTATCACAGTCAAATGTAAATGCCTCGGGCGAAAAGCCGATCTTTCCGATCGGAAAATCGACCGCTCCGACGAAATCATCCGTCGATATTTTATGAAGATTGACATGCAGTCCCCTCGAAGGCTGTTTTTCATAAGAGGCTGCGAAGCTCTCGTACTCATCGCCGAGTATTGTGCGCATGCGTATTTCAAATTCTTTCGGAAATGTCATTTGATTTCCATCCTGTTCATCCTGCTATTTCTTTTCAACAAGGAAGAAAAAAGGCGATGTCGGCGAATTTATTATCTTCAGACAGCTGATTGTATAGCAAAAACGCGAATATCCCGACAGCATTTCTGTCACCATTTTCCCCTCAACCTCTCCCTCGGGGTGTCCCGGATAGACGGCGATCAGCAAACCGCCGTCGTGATCGAGCAGTTCGGTTGCCGCTTCGATCGCCGGAAGGGTTGTTTCATGCAGTGTGGTTACCGACTTATCGCCGCCGGGGAGCCATCCGAGATTAAACATCCCGACGCAGATCGGTTCCTTCACGTAATCCTTTACGAGATGGTGGGACGCCTTTATCAGCGTAACATTATGAACATTCTCGGATTCAAGCAGTTTTGACGTCGAATCGAGTGCCTGCTGCTGGATATCGAAAGCGAACACCTTTCCGTTTTCCCCGACAGCTTTTGAAAGCCAGAGGGTATCGTGTCCGTTTCCCATTGTAAAATCGACGGCGGTTCCGCCCGCCTTTATATGCCGCGCTATAAATTCTTTTTCGGTTGTAAGCAGATCAAGCATTTTTGTGACAATTCCTCTCTTTGCATTTTACTTTCCGACGCAGAATCTGTGGAAGACTGCGTCAACTATATCGGCGGACACCGCCCTGCCGTCGGTCTCGCCGAGCGACCCCCTCGCCTA
>CALBLD010000088.1 GCA_937895775.1 uncultured Clostridia bacterium | reverse complement strand
CTTTTGGCGCAATGATGCTTTCGGTTGCTGTTCTTATTGCACTTATCTTGCTTATTCCAACTTATGAGCCGGTTTCGGCAGCAACGGCGCAGGTGCTGAGTTTTGATAAAATAAAAACAAATGAAGATCGGGTTAATTTTCTGCACGGACTCGGTTGGGAGGTTGAAAATGAACCCGTTGAAAGCTCCGATGTCACAATTCCGTCCGAATTTGATGCGGTTTTCATGGAGTACAATAATCTGCAAAAGATGCAGGGGCTCGATCTTTCAAAATACAAACGTAAAAACGTAACACGGTATACATACAAGATAAAGAACTATGACGGATATGAGGGAACGGTATACGCAAATCTGCTTGTGTACAGAAACAGAATAATCGGCGGTGATATCTGTTCTGCTGACGTCAACGGCTTTGTTACTACTTTTGATGCGAAAATAAATAAAACAAAGGAATAAAATGAATTATATTTTTGTTGCAACCTGTCTTTTCGGACTTGAAAAACTGCTGGGAGAAGAAATTGATGCTCTCGGGTATAATCGAATAGAAACTATTGACGGGAGAGTCCGTTTCACGGGCGACGAAAACGCCGTTGCAAGATGCAATATTATGCTCAGAACTGCCGAAAGACTTTTTATTGAGGTCGGCAGAACACCCGCATATACCTTTGACGATCTGTTTGAAGGCGTGCGAAATATGCCGTGGGAAGACTATATCGGAAGAGATGATGCATTTCCCGTGAGCGGTCACTCGGTCAAAAGCGTTCTTACATCGATACCGGCATTGCAGTCGGTCGTTCAGAAAGCAATTGCGGAGAGACATAAGTGGGCATATGATCTTGACTGGTGTCCCGCAAACGCAACAAAAATGCAGATTGAATTTTTTATTCTGAAGGATCAGGCATCGCTTTTGCTTGATCTAAGCGGTGTTGCACTTCATAAACGCGGATATCGCCCGGTGTCGAATGCGGCACCTCTGCGTGAAACACTGGCATCTGCTCTCGTAAAAATTTCAAGACCCAGAGAAGACGTGCTGTTTTGGGATCCGATGTGCGGGAGCGGTACGATTCCGATAGAAGCGGCAATGCTGATGGCAAATATTTCTCCCGGGATTTCAAGGTCTTTTGCGGCTGAGGAATATGATTTTCTGCCTTTGAATATATGGAAGAATGCGCGTGACGAGGCAAAGTCACTGCAGAAAGCAGATGCGGATTTTGAAATTTATGCCTCCGATATTGATTTTGATGCGATACGGATTACAAGAGATAATTGTCGGAGGGCAGGCGTGACAAAGTATGTCAAGGCATTTGTTCGTGACGCACTCGAAATTACAACCGGCGGCAGACGGGGAACCATTGTGTGCAATCCTCCGTACGGCGAAAGACTTTTTACATCCGAGCAGGCAGAAGAGCTTTACAGAAAAATGGGCAGACACTTTGAACAGCTCGACAATTGGCAGATATATATTCTGTCATCGAACGAACAGTTTGAACGTCTGTACGGTCGGAAGGCAGATAAGGTAAGAAAACTGTATAACGGTATGATAAAATGCGGGTACTATCAGTTTTTCAAAAAAAGGGAAGTGTCGGATCACATAAATGGGAAAAGAAATTAAAACAAACGCAATGAGAATTCTTGACAGTGCAGGAGTTGACTACGAGATAAATCTTTACGACTGTGCCGAATTTGTTGACGGCAGTTCAATAGCCGATATGCTTTCGCAGGATCACAAAATATCTTTTAAAACACTTGTTGCGGTCGGAAAAAGCGGAGAGCATTATGTCTTTGTTTTACCCGTCGATGATGAGTTGAACCTAAAAAAATGCGCATCGGCTGTCGGTGAAAAATCGGTGGAACTTACTCACGTAAAGGATCTGACAAAGCTGACAGGATATATAAGGGGCGGCTGTTCTCCGATCGGCATGAAGAAGCTGTACAGAACGGTTATCCATCGCACTGCCGAAAACTACGACAGGATAATTATCAGCGGAGGAAGAATCGGAGCACAGATTTTTATAAATCCGCATGACCTCGCAGGATTGATTCATGCGACTTTTTCGGATATTATAATGTAAAACTAAAAAAAATCACCGCGATCTGTAAATGATCGCGGTGATTTTTTTATGAATTCTTGTAGAATCGGTATTTTTCGGCTACGGCTTTCATGTCTTCAAGCATTTGTTCCTTGTATGTAACATTGCCTCTGAGAAGCAGTGAAGGGTGATAGACGGCAGTCATTTCGAAGTTTCCTTTTTTTACCCATCGACCATGTTCCTTGGTTATTTTATAATCGGGGTGTATGAGGCGCATTGCCGATATTCTGCCGAGACAAACAATCATTTTGGGTCTGATAAGTCTGACCTGCTCACGCAAATATTCAATGCAGACATCCTGCTCCGATTCTTCGGGATCACGATTTTTCGGCGGACGGCATTTGAGCATGTTGCAGATATAAACATCTTCACGCGGGATGTCAACGGCTTTCAGGTATTTGTCAAAAAGCTGACCGGCACGTCCCACAAAAGGTATGCCCGTAAGATCCTCATTTTCACCGGGAGCTTCGCCGACAAACATAAGTACGCTTTCACGATTGCCGGTGCCGAATACCGTTTTTGTTCTCGTTTTGCCGAGAGAGCAACGCTGACAGTTGTTGCATGTTTCTTCAAGTTCATTCCATGTCATCAGGTTTTCCTCATTTTTGCAGTTAGTTTTTCAGATCGTATTTGTCGTTTATCATTTCACGCAGTAAAAATACGAATTTCAGACCCGCACATATATATACGATGCGGATTACCATGTCAATTATCCACCATGACGGCATTGCAACCATGAGTGCGGTTTGTAAAATGTTTGAAACGGCACTTGTCATTCCGAGAATGATAAATGTGTTCAGCCATCGGTCAAGAGATTTTTTGCTTGATAGCCATGCTTTTTCACCTATAATGTGTCCGTCCGGAGCGTAGGTTCCGCCTGTAAAATCGGTTATAATGCAAAGAAGTACCTTCCGTATAAATATAAGAAGCAAAACGAAGAAAATAGCATCAAGTGCGCTGAACAAACACATTCCGATGAATTTATAGAGAATATCAAACGATTTGCGAAGATATATCTCAAGTATGCCCGATACCGAAAATGACAGTCCCTCTGATTTGTCATTCAGAAAATCTCTGAAAAATGACATGATGAACAGATAAGTGTACGACCATGCGGCAATCGAGGCGGCTGTATATGCAATCGCCACTCCTCTTACCTTTTTTGCAGGCTGATATTTTTTCGATAGTATAAATATGCCCGTAAGAATCAGCAATGCGGAGAGGGTGTGCGGGAGATAATTGAAGCCGTCAAATTTGAGTTCAATTGAAAAAATAAGTCCGATAATAAGAAATGCAGTAAAATTCATAACCGATTTTACCGTCTCTTTAACCTGATCGTCATGCGAGAGTGCTTCAGTGTAGCGATCTCTTATCAAAGATGCAAAACAGGTGCGTTTGTTTATTTTTCTCAGATATGACGACAGCATTATGACCCATATAATACCGATAATCAGGGTTACAAGCGTGGCTGTCACAATAAAAAACGTGCGGTAATTTGCAACCGATAAAATCCCGTCCGGTGTTACCGTGCCGTAATTGCTGTTTGTCAGTGATGTCAATTCGGGAAGGACAGGGAAGAAAGATTTTACAAACAGAAAAATTGCCGTCATTACACGCTGATCGGTGTTGCGGGAAAAAATATCCTTGTATTCGTTCAGCCTGTCTGTTGAATTGAAAATCTCGTTTATTCCGTCAAAAAACGAATTGAACGCACGCGTGGAAAAGATAAATTCAATGATTCCGAACGTCAGTGAGAAAATCAGTCCCCACACCTCGTTTCGGTCGTTCGCTACCGTGAAATAAAGGAATGATACGGGAAGCTTGCAGAGTGAAACAAGAAAAAGGGTGCGGAAATATCTGTATGACTCTGAAAACGACAGATTTATTCTGCCGGGTTTTTTTATTTGTGATAACAGGATCAGACATCCGATAAAGTCGGGAAAAATGTCAATCACGACGATGTTCGGATTAAGAAGAAACAGAAGACCTGTAATTAACAATGCCGTTGACATGTTTTGCACCTCCGTTCGGATTTTTGAATGAACTTATTTGTCCGATTTGCCTTTTTTGTATTTTTCGTAGAGTTTGTTAAGCGGATTATTCGATGGACTGTCCATCTGCTCGTCACCTTCGTAACATATCTGACGGTATGATGAGAAAATAACAGTGAAGACGTATATGAACATAACGTAAAACAAAATCTGAAATCCGATTCCGATTGCCGAATAGACAGCTGCGACCTTTCCGGTCGGCGTCGGAAATACGACTTCGAAAATTATCAGACAGATTCCGAGAACGTAATATAAAACGGAGAGAAGCTTTCCCCACTGCGCACGTAATGACAGCTTCGGAAGATCAACATCCAAGGCAAGTGAATGGATCCCATCGAGAATCCCGATGTGAAAAAAGAGTAAAAGAGGATATTTCAGATATTCGGTGTATGTGAGAACCGATAAAACATACTTTAAGCCGACTCCGAATAAAGCAAGAAGCTGACCCAAAAACGTAATCGACCCGAGAACAATAAGCGGTATGCATATTCCTTTTGCGCGCGAAAAACCGAGTGCATGACGCGAAAGAGTACGTAATGCAATAAAAAACAAAATATAGCCGAGTATATCCGGAAAGATATCAATGCCGACGTTTGAGGTTGAACCGATTTTCATACCGTAGTCGATCAGCATGAGGTAGCCGTACAGTAAAAAGCCA
>CALBLD010000087.1 GCA_937895775.1 uncultured Clostridia bacterium | reverse complement strand
CTCTTGATACAATGTCGGGACCCGATGTGATCCCGTATTCTCTCGAAATCGCACAGACGACGATTATTATGCCGTCCTCCGCAAGATGCCGCCTGTCACGCAGAACGATGTTGCCGACATCGCCGATTCCGTAACCGTCAACGAGAGTGTTTCCTGCCGGAACAATGCCGTTCCATTTTGCCTCCTTGCGGCTGATCTCCAGAACCTTGCCGATCTCGCCGACAAAAATGTGATCCTCCCTCATTCCCATCGATTTTGCAAGATCTCTGTGAGCCGAAAGATGCTTGTATTCACCGTGGATCGGCATGAAAAACTTCGGCTTTGTAAGCGCATGCATAAGTTTCAGCTCCTCCTGGCATGCATGACCCGAAACGTGGACTTCCACCGAATTGTCACGGAATACCGATACACCGCGCTTTGTCAGCTCGTTTATTATCTTGTCGATAAGCTTTTCGTTGCCGGGAATCGCCGACGCAGATATGACAACAAGATCGTTGTGTGTCAGCTCAACCTTGTCGTGTTCGGCAAATGCCATGCGGTAAAGAGCCGACATCGGTTCTCCCTGACTTCCGGTCGTGATTATGGTTACCTGCTCCGGGTTGTATCTCTTGACATCGGCAATGTCGATCAGCGTTCCTTCGGGGAAGTGCATGTAGTCAAGCTCGGTTGCGGCTTTGACAATGTTTATCATGCTCCTGCCGGTAACGGCAACCTTTCTCTTGTAGGCAACGCTTGTGTTGATTATCTGCTGTACCCGGTGTACGTTCGACGAAAATGTTGCAATTACGAGTCGTTTGTCCTTGTTTCGCATAAAAATGCCGTCAAGAGAATTGCCGACGATTTTTTCGGACGGCGTGTATCCGGGACGCTCTGCGTTTGTCGATTCGCACATGAGCAGAGTCACGCCCTCGGTTCCGAGTTCGCCGAGCCGCGCAAGATCCATTACCTCGCCTTCGATGGGAGTCAGGTCGAGCTTGAAGTCTCCCGAGTGAACAATAAGTCCGGCAGGGGTGCGGATCGCAAGCGCACAGGCGTCCGGGATTGAGTGGTTGACGCGTATAAACTCAACCGATATGCCGCCTCCGACCTTTACGGTGTCGCCGGGACTTACGCAGTTGAATGTCGGCTCGTAGTCAAGATTGTGCTCCGAAAGCTTGTTTTTGATTATTCCGATAGCGAGTTTTGTTCCGTATACGGGAACGTCAAGCACGCGGAGAAGAAAGGGAATCGCTCCGATGTGATCCTCGTGACCGTGCGTGATAAACAGACCGCGGATCTTTTCCGCATTTTTTTCAAGATAAGTGAAATCCGGGATAACAAGATCTATACCGAACATGTCCTCGTCCGGGAATCCGAGACCGCAGTCTACAATGATGATGTCGTCGTCGCTTTCTATGACACAGAGGTTCTTTCCGATCTCTCCGAGACCGCCGAGAAATGCAACTCTGACCTTTGCGTCGGGCAATTCTGTGCGTGTGTGTTTTGTTGTTCTTTTTGCCATTTTATTCTGTCCGGTCTGACGGACAGCTCCTTTCATGAATGTATTTTTGTATAAATTTGTTTGCCGTGCCGCAGCAGACTCTGCGGGCGGCTTTTGCTTCGATGATCTTCGGTCAGAGACGACCGATGCTTTAAGAAAAAACAAAATAAAGCCTGCAAAGAAACGATGCAAGCCGAAAGGTACTATGTAGCAGCGACGCTTTCCGCGTACGGGCGATCAAACACGGATTGTCGCTGCATATCAATAAAACCGTTCACTCGAAACTGACTATATAATACCACAAAACCGCAGGAATAATGTGTATTTTTTGTAAACCGACTGTGAACTAATTTAAAAAGACAAAATATATTGCGCATAAGGTGATAAGCGAACAAGCCGCGCCGAATAAAAACCATAATGCTTTTTTTGCTTTTTTCGGTTCTTCGATGCGGAAAATATGAGAATCGATCAGGTTGTTTGCCTCGCTGAGAAGGTCGTCGAAATTTTTTTCGCATTCCGCATTGTCTCTTACAATAAGATATGCTTCCTCAAAGAAGGGGTTGTTCGTGTTTCTCAGAACAATCATTTTCCGCTGACAGTTTTTCTGCATGCTGTAATACCGCCCGCTCATCTGAAAAATGAGCGGATCCTTTCCCTTATTTCGGATACCGCTTCTATAATCCTGAATCTGATGACATAATGAGTGTCCTCGTTGTCTGTAAGAAGTCTTACCTGATTCGGCGTAAACCCGACCTCGGCAAGCTCTTCGTCGGCTTTTGCGGACGATTTGCATACCGGCGGAAAGATCACGCACCACCAGTTGCGCCCCTGCGCACTGCCTATTTTTATGCGCAGTGAGCTGTAAACTCCGGCGGGCAGACGCATCCCTTCATATTCTTTTGTCGGGTAATATTCATCGGACAGCTCGGCGGATACGACATAAGAGTAACCGCTTTCGGATATGACTTTTTTTGCCGAATCCTCAAGCAGACCGAGATTTTCGCCGATAACCGCTCTTGCCTCCGTCGAATTATTACATTCTTCGGTCAGATCGGCTGTCATGCCTAGGATGCTGTCACGTACCGCGAGTTTCAGAAGCTGGTCGGT
>CALBLD010000086.1 GCA_937895775.1 uncultured Clostridia bacterium | reverse complement strand
TTGAGGCTCTCAAGGATTCCGCATTCGACGCTTATGTCGATGTTACAGAGCTTATGGGCGCTGAAATCTATCTCTACCTCATCGCAAACCGCGTTGTAGTAGACGAAGAGCTCGCAAGAAAGAAGAACATGGTCATCGATAAGTCCGGCGAACAGAACCTTATCGCCCGCGTTTCTCCTCGTTCACAGGCTCGCACAGGCGACACAATCAGAATCGCTATCGATACCGAGAGAGTTCACATCTTCGATAAAGATACAGAAAAGTGCATCATTCACTGATATGATAAAAGTGACCCCCGAAAGCAATCTGCTTTCGGGGGTATTGCTTTTGTACGGTCAGTTGCATCTGCCGTACAGGCTGTTTATATAATGCAGACGATATCTGTCGAGAGAGTCGAGCTGCTCTTCGGTAACACGGAACCCCCAGTTGTTTGCGGCGACTCCGGGTGTGTTCATGCGTGTGTCGGCACCGAATCCGAGCAGATCCTGAATCGGAATAATCACCCTGTCGGCAGGCGAGCGTAACAAAGTTTTGATTATCGACGGGCAGGCATCCTTCCATCTTTCGTAAGGGAAACCGATGTAATCGGTGATAAGATGTTTGTCCGAATCCGACGATTCCCATAAATAACCGAGGAGTGTGTTGTTGTCATGCGTTCCGGTGTATGCAACACAGTTTTCGGGATAGTTGTGCGGCATGTGTACCGAATTTTCGGATAAAAAGGCGAACTGAAAAACCCGCATGCCGGGCAGATGCGAACGCCTCAGCAGATTTACCGTCTTTTCATCGATATCGCCGAGATCTTCGGCAATGAGAAGCTTGCCGTCGGCGACCTTTTTGAGAATCTTTACAAATTGTATACCAGGTCCCTTCTTCCAGCACCCTTCCTTTGCTGACTCCGCACCGAACGGTATCGAAAAGTATTCGGAAAAAGCCCGGAAATGGTCTATACGTACTCCGTCAAAGAGAGTCAGTTGCCATCTGATGCGGTCACACCACCATTGGTATCCGTCCTTTCTTATTTCATCCCAGTTGTAGAGCGGATTGCCCCAGAGCTGACCGTCGGACGAAAAGTAGTCGGGCGGAACGCCTGCAACCGCCTCGGGGCGATTGTTTTCGTCGAGCTGAAACAACTTCGGCTCGGCATATACATCCGCACTGTCAAGGTCGGGGTACATCGGAAGATCTCCTATTATTTCTATGCCGCGTTCCGCTGCATATGACTTCACAAGCATCCACTGTCTGAAAAATTTGTATTGAATGAATTTGTGCATGAAGAGGACATCCGGATCGATATCAATGCTCTTGTCGAATTCCCACCAGCTTTTCTGACCGTTTGCCTCCTTTTTTGCCATGAAAAAGCAGAAATCGGACATGTGTTCGTTTTCCTTTATAAAAGCGTCGATCTTTGTCCGCTCATCGGCGGGTACTCTTTCGGATGCTTTGCGGAGAAGGGAAAGACGTTCGTCCGAAAGACGCCCGAACTCGCAAAGATAGGGCGTACTCTGATAAGAAGACGCAAGCTCCTCCGGGGTGAGCAAACCTTCGTGCATAAGCGTCGGCAGATCAATAAAATACGGATTTCCGGCGAAAGCGGAAATTGCCTTGTACGGGGAACCGTACTCGTCGGGCCAGCCGAATGGCAGAACCTGCCAGCATGAAAAACCGCTTTCGGCAAGAAAATCAATGAACTTGTATGCGGGGATGCCGAACGATCCGCATCCGTAACCTCCCGGAAGTGAGGAAATATGCATAAGTACACCGGATTTTTTCATGGATAATGTTCCTTTCGCCGTTTTATCTGTCACTCTGAGTCTGACAGTCTGTCGAGGGCTTTGAATATTTCGTCAAGGGACGAACTTTCGCATAACCGATCTCTGAATGCGGCGGCACCGCGTATCCCCTTGACATACCACATAAGATGCCGCCTGCCCTCGTGAACGGCGGCATATTCGCTTTTAAGCTCTGCCATCATAAGAAGCTGTTCTTTTGCAACGGCAAGCCTTTCTCTGACATCGGGTTCTCTGTATACGAGTCCGGCAAGTCCGGCTTTGATCTCCGAAAAGACCCACGGTCTGCCGATCGCGCCCTGACCGATCATGATTCCGTCAACGCCGGTTTCGAGCATGCGAAGAGCACTCTTTGTGTCGGTGATACCGCCGTTTCCGATGACTACAACCGAACCGACCGCTTTTTTTACACTTGCGATCGTGTCATAATCGACAGGCGGCGCATATAACTGCTCTTTTGTGCGGCCGTGTACCGTTATGGCTGAAGCCCCTCCGGAGACGGCGGCAAGCGCACATTCAACGGCATTTATGTGAGAATGATCCCACCCGGTGCGGAACTTTACCGATATCGGCAGATCGGTTGCGCCTTTTACAGCCGAAACAATCCTGAAAATAAGGTCGGGACTGCGCATCAGCGCGGACCCCTCGCCGTTTGTGACTATCTTTTTCATGGGACATCCCATGTTTATATCAATGGAAGAAAGCGGTGTGTGCCGTTCGGCGGCTCTCTGCGTAATGATCCGTGCGGCATTTTCCATTATATCGGGTTCACTCCCGAAAATCTGCACGGATACACGACCCTCACCGCCTGTTTCGGCAATTTCCGCAGTTTTGCGATCGCCGAAATTTACAGCCTTCGCCGAAACCATTTCGGTGACGCTGTAATCGGCACCGAATTTTCCGCAGAGCGTGCGGAACGATCTGTCGGTTATTCCCGCCATGGGCGCAAGCACAAGCAATGTCTGATCTCCGTTCAAA
>CALBLD010000085.1 GCA_937895775.1 uncultured Clostridia bacterium | reverse complement strand
GACAACGATTCCGTACCGTTTTGCGGTCAAAAAAAATTATCACAGATAACAAGCATTTTTAAACAGATAACAAGCATTTTAAAAGGAGAACAAAGATGAACAGCAAAAAATTAGTCGCGCCTTCGATACTTTCGGCTGACTTTTCGAAGCTCGGAGAAGAAATATCGGCTATTGAAGCCGCGGGTGCCGATTGGGTACACATTGATGTAATGGACGGGGCTTTTGTGCCGAACATCTCATTCGGTGCGCCTGTTTACAGATGCATAAGAAAGATCACGAAGCTGTTCTTCGATGTTCATCTGATGATAAACGAACCGATAAGGTACATATCCGATTTTGCATCTGCCGGAGCCGATCTGATCTGCTTCCATTTTGAAGCAACCGAAAAAATCATCGAAACCATCGACGCGATAAGAGCCTGCGGCAAAAAGGTCGGGCTTGCGATAAAGCCGTCAACCGCTCCGGAAGCAGTCGAAAAATATCTTCCCATGATTGACATGCTGCTTATCATGTCGGTTGAGCCGGGGTTCGGCGGTCAGAAATTCATGCCGGATGCACTTGAGAAATCGAAACACATTGCAAAAATGCGCAAGGATAAGAAGCTCGGCTTTTACATTGAGATGGACGGCGGCATCTCCGAATCAAACATTCCGCAGATCCGCGCCGCCGGCGTTGACGTTGCGGTTGCCGGATCTTCGGTATTCGGAAAAGAAAACTACGCCGATGCAATTGCAAAACTGAGGTAAAAATGACGGCAAAAAACACAGATCGGACCTGCCTACGGTCCGATCTGTGTTTTTCAGTTATTACCGCCGAGTATTCTCATAAATTCATCGCCGGTTATCGTTTCTTTCTCATACAGATAATGTGCAAGCTCGTCAAGCTTTGTGCGGTTTTCCTTCAGAATACCGATCGCTTTTTCGTGCGATGCCTTTACGAGTGCGACAACCTGATCGTCGATTGCGGTCTGTGTTTCGGGCGAGCATGCAAGAGACGCATCTCCGCCGAGATACTGATTTGTCACCGTTTCAAGTGCGACCATTCCGAAATTATCGCTCATTCCGTACTGCGTAATCATTGCTCTTGCAAGCTTTGTTGCCTGCTCTATATCGTTTGATGCGCCTGTTGTGACAATATTGCAGGCAACCTCCTCTGCGGCACGTCCGCCTGTCAGGGTAACGATCTTATTCGCTATCTCTTCCTTACTCATAAGATAGTGATTACCCTCTTCGACCTGCATCGTGTAGCCGAGGGCTCCCGAGGTACGCGGAATAATCGTGATCTTCTGGACAGGTGCGGAATTCGACTGCTTTGCCGCAACAAGCGCATGTCCTATTTCATGATATGCAACAATCATCTTTTCCTTATCGGTGAGTATTGCATTCTTTTTCTGGTAACCTGCGATAACGACCTCGATACTCTCTTCAAGATCCTCCTCGGTCACTTCATTCCTGTTATTTCTTACCGCACGGAGCGCAGCTTCATTGACGATATTCGCAAGTTCCGCACCAGATGCGCCGGATGCCATACGCGCGATACGTTCAAAATCTATATTCTGCGCAAGCTTTACCTTCTTTGCATGAACGCGGAGTATAGCTTCCCTGCCCTTGAGGTCGGGCAATTCGACCGGTACACGGCGGTCGAATCTGCCGGGACGTGTGAGTGCCGGGTCGAGCGTTTCCGGGCGGTTGGTTGCGGCAAGTATAATTACTCCGGTATTTCCGCCAAAGCCGTCCATTTCGGTCAGAAGCTGATTGAGCGTCTGCTCACGCTCGTCATTTCCGCCGCCGAGTCTTCCGTCACGCTTTTGTCCTATTGCATCAATCTCATCGATAAACACTATACACGGTGCCTTTTCCTTTGCCTGTCTGAACAGATCACGCACCTTTGACGCTCCCATACCGACGAACATTTCGACAAATTCGGATCCCGAAATTGAGAAGAACGGCACGTTTGCCTCGCCCGCAACTGCCTTCGCAAGCATTGTTTTACCGGTACCGGGAGGTCCGACAAGCAACACTCCCTTCGGCATCGACGCACCTATCGTTTCATACTTTTTCGGGTCGTGCAGATATTCCACTATCTCGGCGAGATTTTCCTTCGCCTCATCCTCGCCGGCAACATCGGCAAAATTTATTCCGTCAGACGATTTGACATAGACTCTCGCATTGCTCTTTCCCATATTGAACATCATGGACGAGCCTCCGCCGGATGCCTTATCCATCATCTTTTTGGAAAGAAGCTGACCTATTGCGAAGAAGATTGCTATCGGCAGTATCCATGAGATCAGGAAGCTGAGAAGCGGCGACATCTGTTCGACTATTTCGCTTGAGAATTTGGCACCCGACTGCGTAAGTCTGTTTACAAGGTCGGGATCATCCATTTTTCCGGTTTTATATATGGTTTTCCCGTCTTTATCGGTAAAAAGGATACGGTTTTCCTGCACCTGAACCTCGCCGATTTCCTGTTTTTCCGCCATTGAAATAAAGGTACCGTAGTCAACCTCTTTTATTCTCATCTGCTGAAGCGACGGAGTGACAAGCAAATTGATAAAAAGTATTACAACAAGCACTACAGCATAATAAAAAATCAGCGGTTTTTTCGGTTTTTTGACTTCATTCATTACATTTCACCTCTTTTTCAGTAGTTATAATTATT
>CALBLD010000084.1 GCA_937895775.1 uncultured Clostridia bacterium | reverse complement strand
GAAAAAGGTCATTGATACAATTGACGAGCTGCCCTGGATAATCAAGCTTATCCTTGCACTTCCGTTTCTTGATTTTGTATGGGCGCTTTATCGCATCACCCGCAGTGTGATTGCGAAAAACACCCTCGGCATCGTTCTTTCGGTCATACTCTTCTTCGTTCCGATTATGTGGATTGCCGACATCATCTGCGTCGTACTCAAGGGCAAAATCTGGACGATCGACTGAGCTTTCTCCGATACATAAGCTCGTCTTTCCGGAAACATCCCCTGCGGTCGTAATGACCGCAGGGGATGTTTCATGTTTCAGTGCCTTCCGGGTCTGCCGCCGGGGTTGCCTCCCGGGTTACCGCCCGGTCCGAAGCCGCTTCCGCCCGAGCCGGTAACAACCGATTCGATTTTGAAGGTTGCCGCGGTAGTTCCTCCGCTCACGCTTCCCGACGTATACACGGGATCGGAAGTGTCGCCCTTGTCGATACTTCCGCCGGTTGACAGTGTATATGTCTGTCCCACGGTTATTTCGGAAGTGCTGATAACGACATTCTGAAAATTCTTTTCGGCAACAAATGCCGCCACAACCTTTCCGTCCGAATCGCAGAGCGAGACAAGAGTTCCCTGCGAGACGGTCAGGTTTGTTCCTATCGAACACTGCGTCGAATAATCCGCGCTCGGATATTCCGCCATACCGACCGAGCCGTATGCCACCAGCACTCCGCCGGTAACCGAAATATAATTATTGTTGTCTCCGCAGTCAAGCGCACCGTCGCCCGACGACGTCGGTCCCGCGACACAGGTAACGCCGCCCGAGATGTAGATATTGCCGTTCGAATCAAGTCCGTCGCCCGACGCATTTACAAAAAGACTGCCGCCGCTTATCTGAATCGACCCCGTCGAATTTCCCGACGCATTTATTCCGTCATCGCTTGCGGTTATTTTTACACTGCCGCCCGAGATCGCAACCGCCCCGCTCTTGCTCTCAAGTCCCTCATACGAGTAACCGACAATCACGGTTCCGCCCGATATGACGAGATCGCCCTCGGCTTTTATCCCCTTTGAATTGGCTCTTACTGCGGTAGATTCGGCGTGAAGCTCAAGATATGTCTCATCGCCCGATATATTTACCGTTCCGTCGGACGATATCGCATGTCCGGTGCTGTTCACGGTCAGTTTTCCTCCGATGACCGAGACCGCCTTGCCTGCTTTTATTCCCTTTGATTTTATCTTTGAAAGCCCGGAGCCTCCGTCAAATCCGGGACCGAATCCGCCCGGTCTGCCGCCGAAAGCATCCGAAGACGACGAGCTGTCGGTCGAAACCTCGGTACCTGTCGTCGTGATATCGACTGTTCCTCCGCTTATAATTACATACTGCTCCGAGCTTATCCCGTGCTTTGCGGTTGTAATATTTACACTGCCGCCCGAGATCATCACATATCCCTTTGTGCTGTCGTCCGCCTCGGTTGAACGTATGCCGTTTCCGTCAGAGGTCAGAGTGACAGTCCCGCCAGAAACCGCAACCGCATTTTTACCCTTCAGAGCATTGCCGACAGCTTTTACCGTTATCTCTCCGCCGATTATCTTCAGCGTTTTCTTCGTCTTTATTCCGTCATTGTAACTGCTCTCGACAGTCAGACTGCCGCTTCCGTTCACGGTCAGTGCCGATGCGGAAAAAATCGCCGCATTCGCGCGACCGCTTTGTCCGTCGGAATCGTCGTCGCTGTCAACATAGCCTTCGTCCGCATCCTTTACATAGTTGGAGGTTCCGTCAACAAGGAGCAGCATCACCTTATCGGCTGACAGGACTTCTATCGGGGGATTGTCCGAACAGCTTATCGAAACTCCGGCAAGACAGAGCCTTACCTTTTCGTTTTCGCCGCAGTTTACGACAATCCTGCCGTCCGACAGACTTCCGCTGATGATATAGCTGCCGCCCACAGTAACCGTTATTACATTTCCGTCGATCTTTACATTATCCGACACGGATGACGATCCGCTGTCCGAAAGTTTTATTTCCTCCGCATCGGTCGAAACTTCCGTGTCCTTATCAAAATCGGTATATTTTATATCAATCTCTCCGCTTCCGATCGGATCGGTTCCGGTCACGGCGGGTGCGCTTACCGTCTGTCCGGAGGTGGCAGTTCCGCCTTTCGAAGAATTACATGAGGTCAGAAGAAACACCGATGCGGCAAGCAATACCGCAGTCAAAGCTCTGATTTTCGATGTTTTCATAGGATCATTTCCTTTCGCTTTATTGTTCTGCCCGAATGATAGCAATATAATCTTAAAATAATCTTAAAAAACAGGGCAAAACATCAAACATTCGGACAGGTTTCACCTACCGTTCACAAAGAGGAAAAAAATGCGGTTCTGACCGTAAAGGACTTGAAATTTGTTGCCGGATATGCTATAATCCGACAGATACGAAACAGAGGAGCTTAAAAACAATGATTTTAATGTCAAACAATCAGTGGTTATGCGACACCAATCTGTGGCGTGATACAGGTGACGACTGCTCCGCAAAAGCACGCGTCGGCGGACTGCTCCGCGCCTACAAGGAGATCATGCCCGACGTTCTCGGACTTCAGGAATCCTCCGAACGAATGGCGGAGCTTATGATGGCAGAGCTTAAATGCGTTGACCTCGGCGACGGCAAAACCGCAAAATACTCATACATTTCGGGCGGCGACACGCCGATTATCTACCGTTCGGACAAATACAGACTGCTTGAATCGGGATATTTTCTCTATCCCGAGCATATCGACGGCATCGAAGGCAGTTTCAACAACAGCGAAAGCAAATCATACTGTTTCGGCGTTTTTGAGGACAGAAATACCGGAAAACGATTTGCACTCATGACAACTCACCTCTGGTGGAAGTCATCGAACCCGTCGTCGGGAAGGTATCAGGCGCGTTCCAACGAAGCGCGTGCCTGCCAGATCGGGCTTGCGTCGGCAAAGATGGACGAGGTGATTGCAAAATACCGCTGTCTCTGTGTGCTGATGGGCGACCTGAACGCGTCGGTCAACAGTCTGTGTCTTGAGCGTGCGCGGAATGAGGGATGGACAGAGGTCTACGACCTTTGCGTCGGCGACCGCGACGAGACCTGCGGGTTTCATCACTGCGACGCACACGGCTATTCGCGCGGCAATGCCGAACCCTTCTCCCGGGCGATCGACCACATTCTGATAAAAAACGGAGAGGGTACGACGGTAAACTTTTTCCGCCGTCTGACGCACGAATGGTTTGACAGGCTTTCCGACCACTATCCGCTTTACATCGACCTTTCGCTGTAATCCGGACAAATTATAAAAGGGGATGTTAAAAACACCGAGTTTTTAACATCCCCTGCCGTTTTATTACGGAATATTTCAGATACTTCCGCTTCTTCCGCCGTAAGAGCCGCCGCTTGACGAGCTTGTGCGTCCGCCCGACGAACCCGAACTACTCTCCTTGGGTTTTGCCACACGCGTGACATTGCTGTAAAGGTAAATATCCTTACTTTCTTTTATGTTGAGACTGTCCTTTTTTACATAGTCGGCGGCATTGTTTTTTCGCCTTATTGTTTTCAGCTTACCCTTCATGGCACTGACTGTCACAATTGCGATTATAAATCCGAATATCAGCGAAATGCCGAGTATCGTGCCGAGCGGAAATTTTTTGTATTCCTCAAACACGCTGTCGCAGACCGAGGCATATTCCTCGACCGCTTTTTTATAGTCACGGTTTCTGACCTGCGTTATTACGCGGTCTTCAAATTCGTCAATTGCCGATTCGTCATATGCCGAGTCGCACATACCGTGGGTACGTATATCCCATTTGCCAACTGTTCCGAGAACAACGGTAAACAGAACTCCGTCCTTGTCGTCTCCGATACCGCAGTTCTTTTCCTCATAGTAATCAGCAGCAAATCTTACTATGTCGCTCCCGCTGAAGCTGTTCAGAAAAGCGACCGCTACCGTACACGAATGTTTTTTGCCGACCGATTCGAGAAGTTCAAGCAGTTCTTTTTCTTCATCCGCATCGAACACTCCGACCTCGTCGATCAGAAGTCCGTAAAATTCGGACGGTGTATCCGTTTGCGGCGCATCCGAGCCGTCGTCACCATATTCGACCCTGCCGAGCGTTCCCGCTCCGTCAACAATATCTATTGCCGACAATCCGGTCAGGGGAGCAAGCAGTGCGGCGAAAATGAAGGAGAGTAAAACTGCCGATATGATTCTTTTAGTGAAATTCATTTGTTAATCCTCCGCTCCAACCGATCATATAAACAGAAAGTGCAAAAGCGTCATGACCAATGCAAGCCCCGCCGATATCGAAGCGGTAAGTCCGCAGAGCCATCTCCAGTACGCACCCTTGTCGAGTGGGAGATCGCCTATTATCTTCCCTGTCTGACCGTTCACATAGAAAGGATATTTTTTGCCATTCCAGCTTGTATTCAGTATCCAGACCGGACAAAGCACGTATTTTGCCTCGCTGTTTGACACCTTTATCGATGTCTGCACCGGAGTCACCGTCGTGTAGCCGAGTGCGGTCGATGCAATAGCCGTTTCGGTCGTGTTCTTCATCCTCACCTTTACCCTGTCGATACATTTATCCGAGCTTAGATCATACCTCTCGGCATAAAAGCCGGAAAGATACTGTGCCGAAAAATCGGAGGCACCCGAAAAATTGAACGGTTCTATCGATTCGGACACTGCGTCGTCAAATTCGGATGAGCCGTCGGACGGTATATTCAGAAATGACAGGTCGCCGTCGCGTATCAGCATATAGTGTGCCGTGCGCGTATAGATATAATCTTTGTCGCTCCACGAGGTAACCTTGGTTGCGTCATATCTTATGTACGCACTCGCATCGCCGTCGTAAAACCAATACGGCAGGTAAACGCCCTTTATTTCATCGAGATGATCCTCATTTTTGAAAGCTTTCGGAAGAAGTCTTTTCTTGAGGAAAAAGGATGAAAGAGCTTTCTTTGCCGCTTTTTTATCTACCGCAAACGGGATCACCTTGTCGGGATACAGCTCTCCGCTGAGCCTGCCCGAGATAACCACGGGATTGTCGCAGAAGGGGCAGAATGTTGCCGAAGTGGTCGATTTTGCGACCACTTCGCCTCCGCAGCTTTTACACACAAAGACCGACAAACCGTCCGATTCCTCATCGGTCCATGTCTTATCCGTAGTCTTTGCCTTATCAAAGCTTTCCTCACTGCCCTGTTTAAGCGCATCGTCAAACGCTTTCAGCGTATCCGACTCAAACTCCGTGTCGCAATACGGACACTTCATTTTTTGCAGTTTGCTGTCAAATTCTATTGCCCCGCCGCAACAGGGACACTTATAGGTTAACAAATTCTCCATCATCTGTCTCCGGAAAAAGCAGTTTCAATTATCTTGCATCCTTGTCGTCAAAGGGATCTCCGCACTCGGGGCAGAACTTCGGAGGATTCTTGGGATCCTCGGGTTCCCATCCGCATTTATCGCAGCGGTAGAGCGGAGCGTCCGCCGGCTTTTTTGCACCGCATTCGGAGCAGAATTTACCCTTGTTCACCGCACCGCAGCTGCATGTCCAGCCGTCGGCGTCGGCAGGCTTCGGACTTCCGCACTCGGGACAGAATTTACCCGTCGTCTTTGCGCCGCACTTACAGGTCCACTCGCCTGCCTTCTTTGTCTCGGGTCTCTTTGCACCGCAGTCCGGGCAGAAGTTTCCGCTTACAGTTCTGCCGCAGGAACACTTCCAGCTGTCATCCGGCTGTTTGTTCTGCTGATTCTGCTGATTCATGGCATAGAAGTTCTGCGCGTTCATACCCGCACCCGCATTCATTGCCATTCCCATTCCCATAAATCCGGTCATTGCGCCTGCGGAATTGGATGCGGCTGCCTTGACTGCATCAGCCTGTGCGCCGACCATCGTGGCACCTGCCATCCCGGGATCACGCAGCATACCGGTTCTCTGAGCGTTCTTGAGCAGTTCCTGATCCTCTTCGGTAAGTGTAACCGATCCGAGAGCAACCGACACGATCGACAGACCGCGCTTTTCGGACCAGTCTCTTGTCAGCTCCTGATTGAGATATTCGCGCAGCTCCTCGGTGTGGCTCATGAGCTGGCTCGGGCGAAGCTCAAGCCCCGACATTTTTCCGATCGCCGGCATAAGTGCCGATACGAACTCGGTCTTGAGCTGACCGTCAATCGTCTCGCGGCGGAATTCGTCGGTTATATTTGCGCAGACATTTGTATAGAAAAGCAGCGGATTTGTTATCTTGTACGAATATGTACCGCTGCAACGGAGTGAAAGATCGATATCGAACCCGATCTTGCTGTCAACGACTCTGAAGGGTATCGGATTCTTCGTACCGAACTTGTTGTCCATAAGCTCTTTTATATTGAAGTAATAAACTCTCTGATCCTTGCCGGTGTCTCCGCCGAAAGTAAAACGCTTGCCTATCGTCTTGAATGTATCGATTATCGATCTGCCGAGGCTTCCCGAGAAGATGCTCGGTTCGGTCGATTTGTCAAAAACATATTCGCCCGCTTCCGCACAGACATCGACGATCTTTCCCTGTTCGATGATCATCATGCACTGTCCTTCGTTGACGGCAATCACCGATCCGTTCGATATTATGTTGTCACTGCCCTTTGTGTTCGAGCTGCGCGAGCCGGTCCTCTTCTGACCCTTTACCGCAAGCACCTCTTTGTCAAGAGAGTCGCAATAGAAATATTCCTTCCACTGATCCGCCAGAGTGCCGCCGAGCGCACCTACACCCGCTTTGATAAGTCCCATAACCGTTCTCCTTGTAAATCATCAATAATACAACAGGTCAAAATACGACCTTATACGATATTTTAGCACATTTTTATCATTTTTTCAAGTATAATCTTATCTTTTTACACTTTTTTAATATCCGTTTTTGACTATTTCCCTTATAAGGGCAAAGGCGGCGTCCTCGCCCTCTTCCGCAAGGACGGTCAGTACCTTTTCGAGTGCCGCCGCAGTCTCCTCATGTATAAACATATGCGGTCTTCCCCGCCTGAAATACTCAAGCGGATGCACGTCGGTGTAATTTTTTCCCTGATAGGTCTTGCTCGCCGCAACCCTGTCGCAGAACATCTCGGCGAAATACACCGGCGGCATCCTGACCGGCTCCACCTGTCTCGTTTTGGGGTTGAAATCGTTCCAGTATTCGTAATGATGCAGATTTCTGCCCTTGTGATGCATCCACGCTCTGCTGTATCCGTATTTTTCCCGTTCGGTCTCGTTCGGTGAACGCGTTCCCTGCCAGTTCTTAACCCCGGGGATGAATTCGGCGGGACTGAACTTTGACAGATCGTGCAGAAGTCCTCTGATTGGTATCCCTGCCTTCACACAATGCACAAACACCTTGTGCCGATGCCTGCACACGGTTTTCAGATGTCCTATAAACTTGTTCATTTTCTCATCCTTCTCTCTGCCGTGCGGAGCATACGCAGGTATGCCCGCATACTGTTTTCTATTATACATCCGCGGCGAAAAAATTGCAATAGCATGTTTCCGTATCACACCGTTTTTTGTTAAAAAGCACACAAACGGGAGGGCATATTTGTTCAAAAATTATTATATTCTTGTTAATATATACAAAAAGCGTCTTCCTGAGTTGTCAAAACGTCAAAATATACAAATGTATATTGATTTTATTCGTCTTTTAGTATATAATAACATACAGAAGCCGACTGCGGCTAAATCAAACGAAAGGGTAAGTACAACAATGAAGAAAATTTTAGCACTCCTTTTATCAGTCACAATGATGCTCGGAACGGCGACCGTGCTGTGTTCGTGCAAAAAAGATGACACACCCCGGACAAGCGCGGCGTCCGCCGAAAACAAACCGTCCGACAGCGTGACGACCGCGAAGCCGACAACCTCATCCGTGACCACTTCTCAGCCGCCCGAATCGAAACCCGACGCCGATTACGGACGCCTCATAGAAATCGAAAGCGAATGGCACTACAAGGTGTTCGCCGCACCCTACAACTCGACGGGTCCGAACGGAAGCTATCCCGAGGACACCGACGAATTTGCCGCTTTTCTCCGCGATCACAACTGGGAACCGGGTGCGCTCACCCTTCCGGAAGGTATCATCGACGAAATGAAGGACTGGCAGGTTGCCGCCGCTCCCTTCGGAGACTGCGACGCAGGATATGACAACTCCGAAATCGGCTGGTCGGACGACAACCACGGTCTGATTGTTTACACAACCTTTGTCATAGAAGATCTCGACGAATTCAAGAAAAACTTCAATTCTCTCGAAATCTACACATGGTTTGACAACACTCCGTCCTTCTATCTGAACGGAAAACTCTTCTTCCACAAGGATACCGGACTTACCGGCAATCCGGGCGACTGGGTTGACGGCATAACATACTTTGATTTTGACAACTCCAAATTCTCCGACTATGTTCCCGAGGGCATCACTTCATATGCCGATCTTATCGACATGCTGGTTGAGGGCGAAAACACCTTTGTCGCAACTCTCAAGGACGCATGGGGCGGACGCATGTTCTGCCTTGAACTTGCAGGCTGTATGGAATAAGGTCAAACGCGATAAAACACCCGGATTTTTCAAAAAAATCCGGGTGTTTTTGTTGACATTGCCGCTCTCACGGTATATAATGTAGGATCATAAACGACGGGCTGATGCCCGAAAATCAAAAAGAGAACAGGCGGGGCATATGGCAAAAATTCAAAAAAACGAATACAGTTTCAAAGTTATAGGACACATCCGCTCCGATTTTCCCGAAAAATTCGGCATACCGAGGCAGAGCGGCAGAGTGCCGTCTCTCGGCTCAACCGTCATATTTGAACCGGAATACAGAAATCCCGACGCACTCCGCGAGCTTGACGGCTTTTCTCACATATGGATTCTGTGGGTCTTTTCGGAATCGGTCACCGACAAGCCGCCGATGACCGTACGCCCGCCCCGACTCGGCGGAAACCGACAGGTCGGCGTTTTTGCATCCCGCTCTCCATTCCGTCCGAATCCGATAGGAATCTCCGCGGTAAAGCTCGAAGAAATAGTCTGCACCGAAAAATACGGTCAGGTACTGCGCATATCGGGTGCCGACATGATGGACGGCACGCCGATCATCGACATCAAACCCTATCTTCCGTCAGCCGATCTGATTGAAAACGCGGTCGGCGGTTATGCGGACGGGGTAAACGATCACAGACTCAACGTAAAATTCATCTGCGAAATTCCGGACAGTCTCGCACCCGACAGACGCATTTCCCTTTCGGGAATCCTTGCCGACGATCCGCGTCCCTCATATCAGAACGCATCCGATCGGGTATACACGATGGATTTTGCGGGTCACAGCGTAGGCTTCAGAGTTGACGGCGACGATCTGTATGTCGTCCGCATAGAAAAAATATAAAAACCGCATCAGTTATCCGCCTTGCCGACTGCCGTCTCAAGCGCAAGCTCGGTCATTTCGGTAAAGGAAGAACGTCTGTCCTCAGCCGACAGTGCCTCTCCGGTCAGCAGATGATCGGACACGGTAAAAAGTCCGAGCGCACGTTTTCCGAATCTCGCCGCAT
>CALBLD010000083.1 GCA_937895775.1 uncultured Clostridia bacterium | reverse complement strand
GCCGACGAATAATTGCTCTTTTCGGGGAGTTTTACCGAGTCGCCTTTGGAGGGTTCGGTAATTTCAATGTAAATGAACAAGTCAGCCGTTTTCTCGTAATATTTGTCTTCGGTAACCTCGTATAAAACAGTATCCTTTTCGCCCCGTATGATGTGTGCGATGACCTTCTCGTCCGAGTTATCGTATTCGTCTGCGGAACTGTAAGTTCCTTTGCAGCAGCAGTTTTCGGGCAGATACCGATTCAGCTTTTCGGTCAGCTCTTTATATCCGGCACTGTCCGGCGCATACGAAATCTTTTTTTCACCGTTTTCGTAGATCACATCGTCCATGAGAATGTATGTTTTGCCCGACAGATCGCCGAAGCCTTTTTTGAAGCTCCATGACATGATTGTGCGGTCTCCGAGAGTGTATTTGATGACCTCAGCCATGCCGTCGGATGTGTAATATTTCATCTTGTAGTCGTCGGATGAAAGTTCTCTCTTGAGAGTTTCGAGAGTGTAATCCGCTCCCGACCTGAACAGGACATAATCCTTTATGAGTTTGTCGCTGTTTTCGTACTTTTCGAGTTTTTTGCTCATTGCCGATTCATATAACCTGCTTGTGCCGAAAACGACGTTTTTGAACAGCATAAGTCCTCCGCCGATCAGGGCGACAATCAGCAGAAAAATAAAAAGTTTTTTGCCGAACTTTCCGGCTTTTTTGACGATCTTTACACTGCAATCTGCGCAGATTTCATCGTTTTTGGAGGCATATCCTTCCTCGTCGATAAATACCTTTTCGTATGTGTCTCTCAGTTCTTCATACTCCGATCTGCGTACCGGGCAGCCGCAGTATTTGCAGCAATGCTTTACCTTTCCTTTGTAGACATAGACGGTTCGGCTCATGTGTTCATCTCCTCTTTTGTGATTATATTTGATCCCACGTTGAAAATGTGAGGATATAATATTCGAATCCTTAAATACAGTATAACATAAAAAGTTTACAATTGCAAGATGATTTTTTGTTTTTCTTTGCAAAATGTTGAAAAACAGCAGCAAAACTCTCTTATAATCGGACGATATAGCCAAAATCACGCACCATTTCGAAGACGATTATTTGTACTTGACATTTTCTTACGAACGGTTTATAATATCATTGTCTGTCTGTGCCAATGTTGAAAAGCTCGTGCGAACAAATCGGTGATCGGATGCGAACGGAGCAGACGGAATGAAGGGAAGGAAGCAAAAATGAACAAGTATGTGAGTTTTGCGTCGATGATTGCTGCGTCTCTTTTGCTGATAACGGGATGCGCAGGTGCAGGGTCTGCGACAACGGCAGGAAACGGCAGTCAAAAAGTGACTGCGGAGGGAACTGCGGCATTGACCACGGGAACGGTCGGAACCACGACCGAAGCCCAGACCCGGACAGACCCGAAAACCATGGAATTTACAGCTGTTACGGGAAGTGTGTCGGGAAACGCAACGAGAATCAGAATAAAGGAGAAGAATACCATGGCTGTGTCGAATATATCGCTTGAAGGCGGCAGACTTGAAGCGACTTTTACAATTCCTTCGACCGGAAGCGTCGGATTTACATTCGGCGGAAATAAGGATAATTACTTTTATTACGCGCTCGGCTCGGATAAGAGCGTTGCGCTTTACAGAGTTTCCGGAAAGAACGAAAAACTGATAAAGAAA
>CALBLD010000082.1 GCA_937895775.1 uncultured Clostridia bacterium | reverse complement strand
AGCGATTCTGTCAATCGTATGAAGGGTATGCTCCCAAAGGTCGTATGCGTGATGGTGCGTGCCCTGATCGTAACCGATCATGACCGATATTTCGGGTATGATAACTTCAATGACGTCGCTGTATTCACGCAGTATTTTTACCGCATCTTTGCCGCAGATCAGTCGGTCAAGCTCGCTCTTTATGCGTTCGGGCGCAACTTCTGACAGACTGCCTTTGAGCAGATGTATCGCATCCGATGTGTTTTTTTCTATGTCGAAGCAGTATACCGATGCAAATCTCAGTCCGCGGAGGATACGCAGTGCGTCCTCACCGAAACGCTTTATCGGATCACCGACCGCTCTTATAAGTCTTTTTTCTATGTCGGCTTTTCCGTAAAACGGATCGACGATACCAGCAAGGTCGTTATAGGCTATTGCATTGACCGTAAAGTCGCGCCTTGCGAGATCCTCTTCAACCGATCGCACGAAGCTGACCTTGTCGGGATGCCTGTGATCGCTGTAGCCGTCTTCGGTGCGGAAGGTCGTTATTTCATAGACTTCCTTGTTTATTACAACGGCGACAGTCCCGTGCTTTATGCCGGTATCGATTGTATGAAACCCCGAAAAGCATTTCTTTACTTCCTCCGGCTTTGCAGAGGTGCAGATGTCATAATCCTTCGGGATAATTCCCATGATGCTGTCTCTTATACATCCGCCGACCGCATATGCTTCAAAGCCCGATCCGGTTAATTTTTCTATTATTTTTTTTACATTTTCGGGTAAAAAAATCATTCGTATTACCTGCTTCTTTCGGGTGAGATTATAGCACATATGTTTTTTTTTGTCAAGCAAAACTATTTTGATAAAAAGGTTGAAAAACAGGCTTGTTTATGCTATTATATAGTGCAGAACGGTTGAAAGGATGTTATAATGAGAAAAACAACGGTTATTTCGGTCGAGGATACCGAAAAACAGTATGAATATATGGACAAGGTCAAGGCGGCACTCGGCGGGAGCGACAGATATGTCTTTATCCAGACATTCGGATGCCAGCAGAATGAGGCGGATTCCGAACGGATTGCAGGTATGGCGGAGCATATGGGGTATACCGCCACCGATGACCCTGCAATTGCCGATCTGATTATTGTCAATACCTGTGCCGTAAGAGAGCATGCAGAGCTTAAAGCACTGTCGATAACAGGACAGTTCAAGCATCTGAAGGAACGGAAAAAAAGCCTGCTGATAGGAATATGCGGTTGTATGGTCTCGCAGGAACACAGAAAGGACGATATAAAAAAGCGTTATCCTTACGTTGATTTCCTTTTCGGAACCTCAATGCTGTGGAGATTTCCCGAAATTCTGTACAGCGTGATCTCATCGAAAAAACGCGCGTTTTTTCTTGATTCGGGCGATGAGGGCAATATCTGCGAAGGCTTGCCCGTGCGCCGCGCTCCGGGATCAAAGGCATGGGTGTCGATCATGTATGGATGCAATAATTTCTGTACATATTGTGTTGTGCCATACGTAAGAGGACGTGAGCGCAGCCGCAATAAGGAAAACATTTTTGATGAAGTGACGGCTCTTGCCTCCGACGGGTGCAGGGAAATAACGCTTCTCGGTCAGAACGTGAATTCGTACGGAAAAGACCTGTACGACGACTACGATTTCGCCGATCTGCTTTCTGATATCTGCAAGATCGACGGCGATTTTAACGTAAGGTTTATGACAAGTCACCCCAAGGACGCTTCGCATAAGCTGATCGATACGATTGCCGATAATCCCAAGATTGCAAAAGCGTTTCATCTGCCGGTACAGTCGGGAAGCAATGATGTGCTGAGG
>CALBLD010000081.1 GCA_937895775.1 uncultured Clostridia bacterium | reverse complement strand
AGAATATCCGTTCCGCTCGGCGCACTTGCCGGCAGGACAATAACAAAAACAGTTATTTCATACAGCGGTCCGTCCGGGGGTTCGGATTTTGAGAGTTTCTTCGACGACATATCGATATACGACCGCAAGCCGACCGAGCGGACGAGGCTCTGCCACTACATAAACATTCTCCGCGGAACGAACGACTCTTCCTCATTCTCCCGCGGTCTGACCGCGCCCGCCGTTCTGCTCCCGCACGGCTTCAACATGTACGGTCCGATCACAAATCATGCGTCCGACAAACATTACGACTATCTCAGCCACAGATTTGACAGTATCGGTATCTCGCACGAGCCGTCGATCTGGATCGGCGACAGAGGAACATGGCAGTTCATGATAAACACCTCCCGCCTTGCGGGCGACGGCAAAAGCTTTGCCACAGCCGACATGACGAACATTTTCGGTCACGAAAACGAACTTGCCTTTGCTCACTATTACTCGGTCGCATTTGACGAAAACGGCGGGGACGCCGCCGACAGCATGATTGAACTTGCTCCGACCGATCACGGACTTGTTGTCAGGTTATCCTTCGGCAAAAGTGCCGCGCATCACTCGGTGATCTTCGACTGTCAGAACGGTCCCGGAGGCTTCGCCTTTGACGATGACAGCGGCTTCACCGCCTTCTCCGACCACAAAAACAACCGATCAAAGACCGTGTATATCTACGGAGTCTTCTCCGAAAAGCCGACATCGACCGCAGTCTGCGGAAAAAATGCGATCGCGTCATTTTCCGCCGATGAAGTATACATGACCTTTGCAACATCGTACATATCCTATGATCAGGCAAAGAAAAACCACGATCTCGAACTGCGCGGCAGAACCTTTGAAAGCATCTGTGCCGATGCCGCCGACCGTTGGGACGGCAAGCTCTCCTGCATAGACAACATAAAGGGTGCAGCAGAGCGCGATCTCGAAAACATCTATTCGGGACTTTACTGCCTCTTCAAATATCCGAATTCGATATCCGAAAACATCGGAACCGACAAAGCTCCGGTGTATGCCTACCGCTCGCCTTACACCGATCGTGTCGAAGAGGGCGAAATGATGATAAACAACGGGTTCTGGGATACCTACCGCACCTGTTGGCCGGCATATTCCCTGCTTTGTCCGCAGGAGATGCCCCGCCTTCTGAACGGTTTTCTGAAGCATTACGACGACAACGGACTGATACCGCGCTGGTCGGCTCCCGGAGGTGTAAACTGCATGGTCGGCACCTCGTCGGACATCATTTTCGCCGACGCCGCGGTCAAAGGCTTTGATTTCGATACCGAAAAGGCATACGCCGCCGCATACAAAAACGCCTGCGTCCACTCACCGAACCCGACCGACGGCGGTCGCGAGCTTCTCGAAAAATCGATATTCCTCGGCTGGACTCCCGGCTCGCGCGAAGGCTTTTCGTGGTCGATGGAGGGTTATATCAACGATTTCGGAATTTCCGTGCTTGCGGGTCTGCTGTCCGAACACGAAACCGCCCCCGAAAGAAAGTCGGCTCTTGCCGCAGAGCGCGGATATTTTGAAAACAGAGCAAAAAACTACCGCCTGCTCTTCGTTGACGGCGGCGATGACATCGGCGACAAATGGTTCCGCGGCAGAGAGGCGGACGGGTCGCTGACATCCGACAATAATTACTGCGGCAAATTCGACCCCTGTTTCTGGGGAAAGGATTTCACCGAGACCGACGCCTACAATATGTCGGCGTCCGTACCGTTTGACGGAACTGGACTTGCCGCCCTTTACGGCGGTCGCGCGGAGCTTGCGAAAAAGCTCGACAGCATCTTCGAAACAAAGGCATATTACCGCGGATACGGTGCCTGCGGCGAATGGGACGGCATACATGAGCAGAGAGAGGCAAGAGAGGTCAAAATGGGTCGCTACGGACACTCGAACCAGCCGTCCCACCACCTCATCTACATGTACAATTTCACCGATCAGCCGTGGAAAGCGCAGAAATACGCAAGAGAGGTGCTGTCAAGGCTGTACATCGGCGGGGATTTCGGGCAGGGTTACCCCGGAGACGAGGACAACGGCGAAATGTCGGCATGGTTCATATTGTCGGCACTCGGATTTTATCCGCTCTGCCTCGCAACAGGTCAGTATGCGATCGGCTCGCCGCTTTTTGACGAGGTTGATCTGAATATCGGCGGCAAAAAACTGCACATAGTCGCCGAAAACAACAGTCCCGAAAATATATATGTTAAATCGGTGACGATAAACGGAAAGCCGTCTGACAGACTGTTTGTCACACATGACGAGCTTACAGCGGGCGGTGAGTTGCGGTTTGTCATGGGAAGCACCCCGTCGGACTTCGGAAAGGTAACGCCGTTTTCGCTGTCGGAATACGTAAAGGGCGCACTCCCCGCGAGCGATATGACCGAAAACGCCAAAATCACCTCGGACATTCCGTTTGCCGACAGGCTGTTTGACAACTGCTCGCTCACCGAAACGGTTATACATGACGGCGGCAGGATCACGGTTGATTTTGCATCCGAGGCAATCATAGAAATGATAACGCTGACCTCGTCCGAACATGCGGATGATGTCGGTCGGATCAGCCTGAAAGCCTATAAAAACGGTTCGGAAACCGAAAATACGGTGACTCTGAACAATATTTCGTTTGAGTGGGGACGCGAGACCCGCCCGTTTGAGGCAAGGCTTACCGCCGACCGCATCGTGATTGAATTTTCGGGCGAAACTGCCCTTTCGCAGATAGAACTGCTCGGACACGTATAATTTTCACACATCCTTCAAAAGGAAATTGCCCTGCGCTTTCGCGCAGGGCAAGTTTTCGCAAGCCGGCAGTTCCCGACGCATAGCTTTCGTCAGAAACGCTATTTCTTTTTATTGTGTCCGATCGTCGGCGGGGTTTTCCTGTGCGGGCTTTTCCGCGGGCGGATTTCTCTTTTTCTTCTTTTTCATAACTGCCCAAAGGGCGACCGACAGTGCGGCGACTGCCGAAAACGTCACGATCTGTACGACGATATTATGCGGAAGGATGACCGAGAGAATCAGTGCAACCAGTGCGGAAAGCGCAAAGCATCCGCAAATGCCCGCTTTCACAATCAGCAGAACCGTGATCGACACCAGCAAAACGATCGCCCAGACAACAGGCATGATCCACGACGGCGACCGATCATCCCCGTCCGGCGTTATCATCGACTGTCTCGAATAATTGTTTATGAGCGTTCTTCCGTTATTTTCGATCACCTCATAAATGAGCGGCACCGACACGTCATCCTCGAAAAAATCGTTGCGGAAGGTTCCGTTATTGTCCTTTATGCAATAGGAAACATTGAAATAGCTCACGTATCCGCCCGCATATTTTTCGTCTTCGATAGCGCGTCTGTCAAGAAGCTCAACGGTTATATTATATATTTTCTGCGGCGCGATCGCATCGAATCCGCCGAATTTTTTGACATAGTCATCGGTATGCATACCCGACAGCATCGACCCGCTTCCCGCGACAGCCGCTCTGAAATAATCGTCCCAGAAGACGCAGAGCGTTCCGTAATCGGAGGCGTCGCCGTCGATCATCACCGTTTCATTGCCGATCTTATAGTGAAGAGCCCGATCCGCCGCTTCATATTCGGGATCGCTCAGCACGTTCTGATTATAATCGGGAGCAACGAACCATTCCTGCGGATAGGTTCTTGCCGTGACCGCGGCACTTCCGCCGTCACCCTTATCCGGCGTTGACGGCAGTTTCTGCGACAGCAGATTCAGAACCGGAAGTATCAGCAGGAGCGCAAACATCACCGCAATAAATATCAGCGCGCCCTTTTTCGATCTGCGCCCCTTTTCTTTCCCGCTTATCTGCTCCTTTTTGCCTTCGTTATCCATACGATCACCCCTTTTCCGATATTTTATCACAGCGAAGTCCGGTTTGCAAGGCGAAGAACAAAAATATATGTAACCTTTTTCTGAACAGCGTAAAATTATCAGAAATTTAATAAGTTTGAAACATCGGGACGGTTGACAAAAAAAGGTTATTGAGATATAATTGAAATATAATTATGCACCGCAGGATCGGTGGAAATCGAGGTGTCATATGCCCGACAAAATTCTGTTTGCCTGCCTTTGTGCGGCAGCCTTTGCAGTATTCATTCTCGGAATTTATATAATCTGTGCAACAAGAAAAAGATCGGTATTTTCGGATATATACAGATCGAACGTCAGGGATGAACGATTCGCAAATTCCCTGCTTTCGGCAGTATTCGGCAACAAGGTCATAAAGAACCCCTACATAATAAGGGACGATTCGGGAGTTTCGCCGAAGGTCTGCTCGGTCATCGTATGCTCGGGGGGAATTGCCGTTATCAGCATATGCGGCGGAGCGGGCGAATTTGTTGCGCCCGACAGCGGACCGTGGACGGTCACCGGCGGGCTCGGAACAAGATCGGTCCCCAACCTCGTAGAAGCGGGTCAGACGTATGTTTCTGCGATTTCGACGCTTGTCATGCGGAAAAGTCTTTACTGTCCCGCCGTGCGGCATTACGTCTTTCTGACCGACGACCGTGCAACCTATGATTTCAGAAGTTCGGACTGCGTTTTCACCGGAGCAAAGCTTATCGCCGAACTCAGGGAGTTTTCCGAATTCGGCACGCTCAACTCAAAAGAAGAGAAAGCACTTTACGAACTTATTCTGAAAAACAGCGAATTTTGCAGGAACTATCAGCCCGAAGGCTCAGGCAAGCCGTCGGAGGATGATTCGGACGTGAAGATTGCGGTAGCCGCTCCCGCCGACACAAGCGTAATACCGGACGATATTATCGACATTGTTTCCGACAGCACATCGGAAACGGACAAACCCGATGACGCGGCTCACACCGTAGTTATGAAGCCGATAGAAAACAGGTCGGAACCAACCGAAGAGGAAGAGGACGACGACGATTTCTCGGTTGCCGAATTATTCGGAATTAAGAAATAATATCAGGTAACGCAAAAGAACCGACAGAGGAATTTCTCTGTCGGTTCTTTTTATTGTCGGCTTATCAGCCGACGTTGTTTATCGGTGTTCCGTTTATCTCAATACTGTCGGTTTTGATCTTTACTTCAACACTTCCGTCGCGGGTTGCGTACACGCGGGTCTTTGCCGATGTAAGTGCGTTTATCGTTGCGACATCCATCTGCGTCTTATCTGCATTGTTCGAGCAGAATGCGACTGCATCGGCTGCGCCGAGAGAAGTGAACAAACCGTCATATTCCTTATCATAGATTCCGTAGTTCGGAACGCCGATAAGATCGAACTTTTTGCCGTTGAGATCGGCAAGCAGTTCGGTTACACGTTCGCCCTTTATACGAGATGTCATAAGGAATGACTTTTCGCCGTATGCCATACCGACCGCCATGGAATTGCACTCGTCGTTCTCATCCGAGCCTGTGGAATAGTCCTTGTGAGGAGCATACAGGGTAAATGTCACATCGCCAAGCTTTATCTCGGTGTTCTCCGAGACAAGTTTCGCGGTAAGACCCGCATCGGTCAGTGCGGCGGCATACGCATTGTAAGTTGCGCTTCCCTTCGAATATGCGGGAGCATATACGTTTTTGACTGTGACAGCCTTGCTCGCAAGTATCGCGGGTGCGCCGCCTATGTGCTTCTTTGAATAGTTTGTGATTATAAGGTAGTCGATTGTTGTTATGCTCTTTTCGGCAAGATAGGTAAGCACCTTGTCGGTCTTGTCATCGGCGGCGGTATCGATCATAACATTTCCTGCGGGCGTGCGTATTACGATGCACGACGATCTGCCTGCTTTCAGAAACTTCATTTTTACCGACGAACCTCCGTCCGAAGGATCGTCTTTCGTACCGTTTGCATTGGTCGTCCCCGGCTTGTTTGTCGGAGAGCATGCCGCAAACAGTGTTGCCACTGTGAGCAGTGCCAGAATAACAGATATAACTCTTCTGAATTTCATAATAATATACTCCGTTCTCTCATTTATTCCGATAATTATACTACGGCATTATTAACTCAATGTTAATAATCACAATTTTTTTCGTATAATTACGGCTTTTTTCGGCAAAACATCAAAATATCTGTGTCTTTCACCTGTGAGCAGATCTTCTCCGCCGACGTCGGTTATATACGACCTGTCCGAAGCGTTGGCGACAACGTATATCTCGTATCCGATGTCACTGCCCGAAAATCTTCTGAACGCAAACACCCCGTCGGGCGTATTTTCATCGACCTCGAAATATCCGTCCGCAAAGAGCGGCTCCGACCGTCTCATTTTACCGACACTGCGATAAAACCCGGTCAGCTCCTTATCGGCTCTTTCGGGTACGAAAGGCATGCGGTTGAACGGATCGCGATAGCCCTCCATCCCCGCCTCGTCGCCGTAATATATACAGGGAAGTCCGGGGAGTGCAGCCACGATCAGCCAGCAGAGTTTCAGCATTTCGACTGCCCTGCTCCGCTGTTCATCGGTGAGCCTTGCAAGAGCAAGCTCGGATGCGGGTCTGTTGCCCTCCGGCTCGCCGCCGAGGACAGTCAATATCCGCTCGGTATCATGCGTGCCGAGGTGATTCATAAGCAGATCGCTCGTTTCCTTCGGATAGTGCGAATAAAGAAGTGCGGTTGCCTCAAAAAGTGCCGCTTTATCTCCGTATTTGACGAATCTGATAACTCCGTCGCGAAGCGGATAATTCATCACCGAATCAAGCTGTCCGCCACGGAAATATTTTCTGCGTTTACCGTAAGCGATCTTATCGGACGCATCCTCCCAGACCTCGCCGAACACAATTGATGTGCTGTTTTCGGTCTTAACCCTGTCGCAAAGCGTCTCCAGAAACTCTTCGCTGAGTTCATCGGCGACGTCAAGTCTCCAGCCCGCAACTCCCATTTTCATATACTTTGCGAGAACCCCATCCTTGCCGCAGATGAAATCGGTATACGAGCTGTCGGTCGTTGTCACGGCAGGAG
>CALBLD010000080.1 GCA_937895775.1 uncultured Clostridia bacterium | reverse complement strand
TCGATGGGAGTCGAAAACCATGTCCTTGACACTTATGCATATATAAGCAAATTCATGTGCGAGGCATTTTCGGAAGGATATCTTCTGTCGCTCAAAGCAAAATACCTCTATGCGAAGGGTTACAATATGCTCGAAAGGCGGGAAGCCTCCGAACATTCGGCGATGCGCACGTCAAACAAGCCGATTGCCAAAAAGCTTCTCAAATACATAGAAGAATATGCCCCGGATGCAATTGTGTACACTCACGTGCTTGCGGGTCTTGTACTTGATATTCTCAAGGAAAACCGCAGTATTGACTGCAAACTGTACGGCATTGTCACCGATTTTACAATGCATCCCTACTGGGATGACTGCCTGCGCAGCGAATACATAGTAATTCCGAACAGCCTGCTCACCGAAAAAGCAAAAGCAAAGGGCTTTCTTAAATCGCAGATACTCGATACCGGGATACCGATATCCGAAAAGTTTTCGACAGTCGGCGACAAGAGCGCGGCAAGACTGTCGCTCGGGCTTGACGGAAATCTGCCGACCGTTCTGCTTATGGGCGGAAGTATGGGCTACGGCAACATTGCGTCTGTGGTAAAACAGCTTGACGAGCTGCCGATCGATTTTCAGATCATTTCGGTGTGCGGCAACAATGCCGAAATGAAGAAAACCATCGATTCGCTCACGGTCTCGAAAAAACTGCTCAGCCTCGGGTACTGCAAATGCGTTGATCGGCTGATGGATGCCTCCGACTGCATAATCACAAAACCGGGCGGACTTACATCGTCCGAGGCACTTGCAAAGCGGCTTCCGATGATAATCGCAAACCCGATTCCGGGGCAGGAGGAGCGGAACACCGAGTTTCTTCTCAACTGCGGTGCGGCGATCAGATCGTCCGAATTTCAGCCGATCGACGAGATGCTTCATCTGCTGTTTTCAAGCAAAACAAGACTTTCGACAATCCTTGCCGCCGTCGATGAAATACGACGTCCGCGTGCGACAAGGGATCTTTGCGAATTCATAGTGAATAATTACAGCAAAAAAAGAAAATAAAAAAACGCGGTTGTTCAATACCTTACGGTAAGGAACAACCGCATTTTTATCGCCGTTCAGACGATATCAGATGCTGTCAACATAACTGTCAAACTGATATCTGCTGAAATTGGAGTGATTCAGGAACTCATCAATATCCTTCGTCACCAATTTGTCAACACCAAACGATTTGGTCTTTATATCATAAAACGGTTTGACAAGACTTATATACTGATTGCTCTCCTTAAGCGAAAACTGTATGTCCGGTGTGAGTGTAAACGTGCAACCTACATTTGTGTCAAAGATTATTGACACCGAATGAAACCCGGGTGTGAGGGGAATGATCGAAAACGGCTCCGAAACCGTTCCGCGATCCTGACCGTCAACTTTAATGTAAATAGTGTAACGGTCTATGCTGTCGAATTTGCCCGCACTGTTTATGAAGCAGTAATACGCTCCGCTCTGGTTTGCTCTTATAATGAGATTGTTTGTGCCAATCTGTTCAGCAAGTTTTATTTGCTTCAGCTCTTCTTTCAGATCCGAAATTTTGCTATCAAGTTGCAAACCCTGTCTTCCGAGTTCGATAAGTCTGGGGTCGGTCGCACGGATATTGTATATCTGATCATCTACCGCTTTTATTTCCGCATCCTTCTCGTCTTTCATTTCGGAAAACAGTTTTTCGGCTTTGCCCTTGAACACCGATCTTATTATAAGAAGAACCGCCATTACCGCCAAAGCCGCAACCGTCAGTTGCCATGCCCATTTTAGATAAAAGAAGTTTGCCGCCGCAAATGCTCCGGTCATGACCGCACCGACAGCAAACCACGGTGAAATTTTCGGGCATTTTATTTCGGATTTAGCCTTTTCTATCCCGGCGATTTTTTCCTCAAGCGGCTTGATTTTCGATGTAAGCGGAGCTTCCCTCTGGCTGTATTCCTCGTTGACTTTCCTCTGTTTGCGTTGGTTCTCGGCTATTTCAGCCTCTACTGTAGCTTTTTCTCTCATGTCATTCTCCTTTTCCGTAATCCGCGTACCGCACAATGCCGATTGTGCGGTACGCGATTTTAACTTCACGATATCAGATTCCGATTATCCTTCTGTCTTATACTGCTTTCTCTTTCTGAGCGAGAAGGCAACAACAATGACTGCGGCGAGGATCGCCGTAATTACTATGCCTACCGGAAGTCCGGTCTGCGGAGGTGTGGGAAGCTTTTCAATCTTCTCTGTCTTTGTGGCTTTGCAGTCACTGCATGTGAACAGCTTCTCTCCGTCGGCTTCTTCGGTCGGCTCTTTCGTTACCTTGCCGTTATCCCACTTGTGGTCGGCTTCGTCTTTCTTCTCATGGCACTTGGAACATTCATGCCAGTGCTTTGTGTCGTTGCTCTTCCACTCTTCACCGTAATCATGAGTGTGGGGGAGCTTTTCGGTGTCAACAAGCTTTGTTGCTCCGCAGACGTCACAGGTGAACTTCTTCTGTCCGCCCGCGTCCTCGGTTGCTTCGACGACGGTTACCCCGTTGTCCCAGCTGTGGTCGGCTTCGTCTTTCTTCTCGTGGCACTTGGAACATTCATGCCAGTGCTTTGCGCTGTCCGACTTCCATTCGTTGCCGTAATCATGTTCGTGTGCAGTCAGCGGAATAAATTCATAAGCGTCAAAACCATAATAGTCGTTCCACTGCTTGACATACATTTCTGCCGTTGAACCTTTGTATCCGTGTATACGTGAGTAACCTCCGAATCCGTCGGCGTATCCTTCTGCGGGAATCAGCGCATCGGGATTTTCGATATAGATATCGCAACCGTTAAAATATCCAAGACCGTGGATAGATTCAATTCCCTCGGATATGTATATGCGACGTATGACAGCCGTGTACAAAGCCCACGGCTCTTCATAATAAGAATACTCTTTCATTTCGCCGTTGCCGGTTATTATAAGCGTTCCGGTGTCGGTATCTATTGTCCACTGAACTCCGGTACCGTCACCCTCTGCTCCGCAGTAGCCTCTTCTTCTGAAGCTTTCGTCGAAGCTGCCGAAGAGTCTGTCATATTTCTTGGCATATTCTTCCGCCGTCGAACCTTTTGCTCCGTGAATTACGGCTATCGAATTTATTGTATATTCACCGTCATATATTTCAATATCGGACGATTCAAAGTATATGTCGCAAATATATTTGCTTGCAAGTCCGCCTTCTTCAACCTTGATGACATTTGAAGGAACGACCAGCTTGGATCCGGCATAATCGTCGAAAGCACCCAACCCTATGACAAGTCCTTCGATATCGGTGGGTATGCTGCGGGCATCATAACATGCGTAGATAATTCTCTTTTCAGCCTTTTCGATAAGGTATCCGTTCGACATGTAAAAATGCGTGTTTCCGTCGTCAACACTCAGAGCATCGCTTCCCAGATATGAGCCGTAAAACGCGCCGTCACCGATCTCGGACAGGTTCTTCGGAAGTTTTATATTGATCAGAGAGTCGCAACCGAAAAATGCACCCATGCCTATTTTTTGCAGGCTATCGGGGAGAGTTACGGTCTGTGTATTCCACAGCTGATAAAATGCATAATCACTTATCGATGTCACGCCGTCGGAAATGACAATCTTCTGTACATCACGCATAAATTTATGCCACGGACGGTTCTCCATCTGATCGTACTCTTTCATTTCTCCGGTTCCGCTGATCGTGAGCGTTCCGGTGTCTGCGTCGAACGACCATGTCAGATTCTCTCCGCACTTTCCGCCGTTGCCGTCGGGATTGTCAATATCCGAAAAGTCTCTGCCGTATTTTTCGGCATACTCTTCTGCCGTCGAGCCGGAATGTCCCTTTATGGTTCCGGCTGTTCCAAGGGTAAACGGATCATCAAATATAACCGTATCAGCCGATTTGATGGTGATTTCGGCAATAGATGAATTATAAAAAGCCAGCTTGCCTATTTCGGCAACGCTTTCGGGTATGACCCAAATACTCGTGTTCTGCATATGCATGAACGCGCCCGCGCCGATTTTCGTCAGTCCCTCGGACATTTTCACTTCGGTTATTGCCGGGGAATAATTTTTCCAGGGTGCAGTTGTGTTTGTGATGATCCCGTATTCATCTTCTTCAAGGTAGTCAGCCATTGCTCCGGTTCCGCTGATCGTGAGTATACACGTATCGGCATCAAACGACCATGTCAGATTAGAGCCGTCGCCTTCGGCTCCGCAGTTTCCGCTACCGGAGGTCATCTTGCTGAATGTGAAACGTCTGCCGTATTTGTTTGCGTAAGCCTCGGCGGTCGAGCCGGCGAGCCCTCTTATTTCAACATATTCGGCGATTGTGTCTTCCGAATCATATATGACCGTGTCAGCCGAATTTATGATAATGGCATCTGCGCTGAAACCAAAAAAAGCCTTTTTACCTATTTCGGTGACGCTCTCGGGTATCTCAACGACCATTCCGTAATTTCTAATATCCATGAACGCACCCGTACCGATTTTTGTCAGTCCTTCGGGCAGCTTTATTTCGGATATTGCGGACGAATAAATATACCACGGTGCGTCTGACGAATATTCGTAGTACCCATCAAGGTAGTCTGCCATTGCTCCGCTGCCCTTTATCTCAAGCACGCCTGTTTCGATATCGACCGACCATGTCAGATTCGAGCCGTCGCCTTCCGCTCCGCAGTTTCCGCCTCTTTCTGCCTTTTCATCGAGACCCGCGAAAATTGCTCCGAAACGATTTTTTGCATACTTCTCGGCATTTGAACCGGGATTGCCGTGTATGGCGGTTCTGTGTGTATTGACAGCACCGTCCGCTATTTCCGTGTCATCCGACAGGAAGTAGATATCGAAAAGATATTCGCTATCAAACGCATCCATACCCACAGAAACAACATTTGCCGGGACAGTTATTGAATTACCCAGAAAAGTAGCGAAAGCCTCTTTTCCTATTTTAAGTCCTTCGATATCGGTCGGTATACTTACAGCACCAAGGCACGCATAAATAATCGTATTTGTCGCACGCTCTATAAGGCAGTTGTCGGATACAAAATAGGCAGTGTTTCCTTCTTCAACGCTTATTTCATCAATGTAACTACATGTAAACGCTCTCTCTCCTATTTCAGTTACCCCCTTGGGAATAGTGAAGCCAGCGAAGCCGCAATTGAAGAAAGACTCCTCCCCGATACGTTCAAGGCTCTGCGGAAGCTTAAAGCCTTCGCCGAAGAAATGCGGAAACGCAAAATCGCCTACCGAGGTTACACCTTCGGAAATGACGACTTCAGAGATGTAACCAAAATCATCCCACGGAGCCCTGTCTTCTACGGTGTAATTTTTCATTGCACCTGTCCCGCTTATAGTAAGTATTCTCGACGACGCGTCATAATTCCACGTCAGGTTTGACCCGTCGCCCTCGGCTCCGCAATTACCCTGCGTAACCTCTTCTTCTCCGGCAAATGCGCCCATCGGCAGGATGCTGAGAAGCATCGCAAGCAGACAAACAATTGCCGTTAACCGTCTGACTAATTTCTTTTTTTCCATTTTGTCATATTCCTTTCTGATTTATGGTTTTTGTTCAGACATTTCCCTTGTCAGTATAGCACGGTAAAGGCGGATTGTCAATACCTATAACTAAAATTTTAGTTATTACTATCTTTTATTTTAGCCATTTATGTGGTATCTTATCTAAAATAAAGGAGCGACAGGAATGAGCGTTGATTACAAACTCATCGGCAGCAGGATAAAAGCCGAAAGAAAAAAACAAAACATGACGCAGGAAAAGCTTGCCGAGAAGCTTGGAGTCTCGGTGGGATACATCAGCCAGATCGAACGGGGCATAACGAAGACAAGTCTTGATCTTCTCGGCACGATATCCGACATACTCTGCTGCGACATCTCGGATTTTATCAAAGCTTCATCCCAAAGTTCCAAAGACTACATGAGCGAAGAATTTTCAAAAAACTACTGTCGGCTTCAGCCGCGCGAGCGGCGCATAGTCGATCGCATGATACGTTTTTTTCTTGACGAACAGCAGAACAACGGACCGATGTGTTAACCACACCGGTCCGTTGTTTATTCCTGGGCGGGAGGATCAGTCCTCCCAATCCCTTTTCTTTTTCTTTATTATGATCGCCGCTCCGACGCATGCAAGAGCCGCTGCGGACGCGATCGCAAGCGCATCGGACGTGCCTGTTTTCGGAACGATCGGATCACCGCCGTCTTCGGCGACAAACTGATCGGTAACGAGTATCACGTTATCGAAAACGCTTTCGCAGTTCTGCGCGCGCAGTCCCACATTACCCGAAAGTCCTTCATCGACCTCATAGATCAGATCAGGCTCCTTTGCGTCGCCTACAAAGACGAATATCGTATCGTTTTTGACCACGACCTTTATATGAGCGACCCCGTTTTCGGGCGAGAAGGTCTTACTTGTTGCGACCGGACCGAGATACTTTCCGTCAAAGGTATAGATAATAATCCTGAACTCTCCGCTTCCAGCATCCGAGAGTACCTGAACATTATACGCTTTTATCTTATCCTGACCGCTTTCGGCATCCGACGCAAACAGGTATACACCCGCGTCGGTCTTTTTATCCTTACTTACGTTTATATCCGCCGAGATCGAGAATCTGTTCAGCTCACCTTTATTTTTCAGCATGAACTTATATTCGGCTCCCGCGGGGACAACGAGCTTACCGTCTCTGACGGTCGGCGCCTCGCCGCCGCTCTGCTTTACGTTGAAGTCGATCTTGCCGTCGTCGAAATCGAAGACATACTTCTTTCCGTCAACGTCATAGTCGTTTGCGTTCAGATCCCTTGCGACGCGCGCATCATCGATATAGACGACATCGTCGGCGTTTCCGCTATGGCTTATTCCGAGCTGTATTTCAGCCGACTTTCCGACCGTAAAACTTATAATCACTTCGGTCAGCTCATCCGATTTTTCAACCGTCTTTTCTGCGAT
>CALBLD010000079.1 GCA_937895775.1 uncultured Clostridia bacterium | reverse complement strand
GATAGCCTGTGTCATCAGGCCACTTTTTCTGAGTATCAAGTCTTAATATGTATTCACTTTCCGGATATATGTTAGGGTTGTAGAAAAAAATCCAGATGTCGAAGTATTTTGCAAGATACTCGGTCACATAACTGCTGCACGGTCCGCAACAGCTATGGAGCAGCAGTTTCGGTCTGTATGTCAGATTCTCGATGATTGCCGATAATTCGGTCTGATAATTGCGTTTCATCCGAATCTCCCCCGTAATTTTTGTTATGACCGATTATATCATATTTTTTTGACTGTTTCAATCCCTTTTCGGATAATAAAGGTTGACATGCCGCGGTTTTTATTGTATAATATAATGAATAAAAATAAGGACGGATAGTATAATGACCAGACGCGAGGAAAGAGAAGCTCTTTTTGCTCTTTTGTTTGAAATGTCTTTTTCTGAATTGACCGCTGCGGAGGATGTTCTTGCAATTGAAAAAGAAGAACGCAGCTATGATACCGAATACATAGTAAACAGTTATCACGGGATTTTATCGTCTCTCACCGATATAGACGGACTGATCGAAAAAAGTTCAAACGGATGGAAGCTTTCGAGGCTTTCAAAGGTTACACATGCGATTCTGAGAGTCGCGGTATATGAAATGGTCTTCAATAATCTGCCGGTCACAATAGCGATAAATGAGGCGGTCGAACTTGCGAAAAAGTACGATCACGAAAAAGCTCCCGCGTTTGTAAACGGAATACTCAACAGGATTGCTGACGAAAAACAGCTTAAAGATAAGAAAAAATGAGCGGGCTTTTTCTCGGTGTGGATACAAGTAATTATACGACATCGTTGGCTCTTTGCAAAAACGGCAAAATAATCGCCAATGAAAAACTGCCGGTGTACGTAAAGGACGGAGAGCGCGGCGTAAGACAGTCGGATGCGGTTTTTTCTCATGTGAAAAATCTGCCGTTGCTTTTTGAAAAACTCGGAGCGCAGAATCCGGATGCAATCGGAGTCTCCGTCAGACCGCGTCCCGTTGAAGGTTCGTATATGCCCTGTTTCCTTGCGGGTTATTCGGTTGCAAGATCGATTTCCGAAATGAATAATATAAAGCTTTTCGAGTTTGCACATCAGCAGGGACATGTGATGGCGGCGCTCTATTCGGCGGGCAGAACCGATCTGTGGGACAGCAGATTCATTGCCTTTCATGTGTCCGGGGGAACCACCGAGATGCTGATTGCGGACAGAGGCAATATATCGACGGTCGGCGGAACACTTGATCTCAATGCGGGACAGGTAATAGACCGTGTGGGGGTTATGCTCGGAATGAAGTTTCCGTGCGGAGCGGAGCTTGAAAGAATCGCGGCACCGTTTGACACTGTCGATTGTATTTCACATGTCAGAGGACTTGAATGTAACCTCTCCGGACTTGAAAACAAAGCCGCCGATATGATAGAAAAGGGTGTTGACAGTTCGTCTGTTGCGGCTTTTACATTGAAGAGTGTTCTGAGAACGCTGAAAAAGCTTACTGAAAATGCACTTGATAAATTCGGCGAAATGCCTGTTCTGTATGCAGGCGGAGTAATGAGCAATAAGCTTATTCAGTGTGGTCTCGCAAACTATAAAGGTGCGCTTTTTTCCGAGCCGAAATTTTCAAGTGATAATGCGGCGGGAATTGCACTTTTGTGTGAGAAATCGTTTGAAAAGCAGTAACTAAAAGGGTGTGCGTGCATGTTGAATGAAAGACCGACGCTGACGGTTACACAACTGAATGAATATATAAAAGCAATAATCGATAATGATCGGACTGTTTCGAATGTCTTTGTCAAGGGTGAGATATCGAATTTTACGCATCATAAGACCGGGCATCTGTATTTTACGCTGAAGGATGAGACCTCAAATCTTAAAGCCGTGATGTTTGCAAGAGAAGCGTCCAAACTGCCGTTTTCTCCCGAAAACGGTATGAAGGTTGTTGCACGCGGAAGAGTATCGGTATTTGTCCGCGACGGAAGCTATCAGATATATGTTATGTCAATGGAGCCTGACGGTATAGGTGCTCTGACGCTCGCATTTGAACAGCTCAAGAAAAAGCTTGCCGCCGACGGTCTGTTTGATGCATCGAAAAAGAAGCCGATACCCAAAATACCGACAAGGGTAGGTATCATCACCTCTCCGACAGGGGCTGCGGTGCGCGATATAATAAATATTTCGGGAAGACGTTTTCCGTATGCAAAGCTGATTATATACCCGTCACTGGTTCAGGGAAGTGATGCGCCCGCACAACTTATATCGGGTATTAAATATTTCAATGAAACCGACTCGGTTGATGTGATTATCATCGGAAGAGGGGGCGGATCAATTGAAGATTTGTGGGCGTTCAATGACGAAGGACTTGCGAGAGAGGTCTGTGCTTCGCATATACCGGTCATATCCGCCGTCGGACATGAGATAGACTTTACGATATGCGATTTTGCGGCGGATCTGAGAGCACCGACACCGTCTGCCGCGGCGGAACTCGCTTTGCCCGACACTGCGGATCTTGAAAGAAAAATAAACAATATAATAAGGCATATGCAGCTTGTTCTGTCAAAACAGCTGTCACTGAAAAAGCAGGCTGTGTCCAGATGCGCACAGTCAAAGGTACTGCGTGATCCCGCATCAATGCTCGATCAGAGAAAAATGGCGGTTATATCCCT
>CALBLD010000078.1 GCA_937895775.1 uncultured Clostridia bacterium | reverse complement strand
TCATGAAGAAGTTCGGTTGCAGGCAGGAATACAATATGGACGGCGGCGACAGTACATACGGGTATTACGGCGGTACGGTTCTTCGCTGTAACGAGGATCGTGCGGAAAACGGCAATTCGCGGAAGATATACGACATAATATGTGTCGGCGAGATCGTAAGGTCCGGAAAAAGCAATAAGGAATGAGAAAACGGAAAATGAAGAAATTTTTTGATTTTTTATATTCGGTTCTGCCGCATGCGATAATAATTATGTCATTGTTTCTTATTACCTGCTTTATTGTTGATCGGTTTAATCGCACGATGTCATTTGTTAACAATGATATAACAAAATATGTATTGCTTTTTCTGTCGGTATCTGCTATAATACAATCTGTTGTTATTGTTGTGAGAAAAAACGGTAACGACAAATAAAAATATGCAGAGAAAGTCACAGCAGCCATGTTGACAATTGAAGATGAAAGCGAAATAATAAGCTCCGGTTATCCGATTATAGTCCCCCTTCTTGTTGAGGAGTACAAGGGGGATCTTGAAATTGAGGCTTACAGCAGAATAGAAAAAATCGCCGAAGAATATCATTCGAAATTTTTCGGCAAATTTTTCTCTTCAAATGCGATAGACTGGATTGACGAGCGTCTTCGTCCGTATGTTGAGTCAGAGGGTTACCTGCGTGAATGTACCGGTAAATACCGTTGGTATTATCGGTATGAGGCAAATGCAGATACAAAGCTTCCGACGGAACTGATTCTGCCGTCAACCGAGATGCTTTCGGAAGGGGAGTATGATTTTCTTGTATCCTTTTCTCTTGCCGAACAGCTTTCAAAGGGATTGCCGTCATTTGTCACGAAGGACGGGGACAGGATAGTTTCCATTGCAACCGTCAACGAACACAGCGACGGTCAGAAGATGCTTGAAATAACGGTTGAGACCGCACCCGCATACCGATCGCGCGGATTCGGACTTTCGAATACCGTGGCACTTGCGGATTATCTTGTAAATCGGGGATTCGGTGTGACATATGCCTGTTCGAAATATAACAGGGCATCCTGCCGTCTTGCAAAGAAAGCCGGCTTTGAAAAGGTCGGACGTTTCTATGCGTACACGGCGTATAAGCTTTGATTAAAAAGGAGACCGGAATATGGCTTTTGATGCAGGTATGGTTGCGGCAGTGACGACGGAACTCAGACAAAGACTTGTCGGTGCAAGAGTCGAGAAGGTTCAGCAACCCGAAAAGGATGAGATTATGCTCGTGTTGCACGCGGCAGGGGAAAGCCTTCGGCTTACCGTCTCCGCGTCTGCCAATAATCCGAAAATACATATATCGTCCGAAATAAAGGAGAATCCGCAGACCCCGCCGATGTTCTGTGTTATGCTCAGAAAATATCTCGGAGGAGCACGTATTGCGGAAATAGAACAGTTCGGATTCGAGCGTATTGTCAGAATCACTTTTGACGGCAGAGACGAGATGGGCTTTGCAAAAAGGGTGAAGCTTTATCATGAGATAATGGGTAAGTACAGCAACCTTGTTTTTACCGATGAATCGGATAGAATAATCGGTGTAATTCGTCCTGTCGATTTTTCGACGTCTCAAAAAAGGCAGGTTCTTCCCGGAATGTACTATGAAATGCCGCCTTCTCAGAATAAGGCGAACCCGCTTGATGAAACCGAGGCACTTTTTCTGCAAAGAGTTCGTGCCTGCGGACGTGAAGTAATTACAGATAAATTCATAGCCGAGACATATTGCGGCATATCATCGCTTGTCGCACGCGAGATTGTTTGCAGAGCAGCGGTCGGCGGTGAAGATGCCGTCATGCGCTCGTTTTTCGATATTATCGGCAGAATCAAAGATAAGAAATTCGAACCTTGTCTCGTTGTCGATAAGGATGGACGCCCGTGTGAATATTCTTTTGTGAAGATAACCCAGTACGGTGACGCCGTAAATACAGTAATCTATGAAAGTGCTTCCGCACTCATAGAAACATATTTTTCGTCAAGAGACCGCACGGATCGTACAAGACAACGTGCATACGACCTTTTTAAAACAATTCATAATGCGATTGCGCGGATCGAAAAAAAGAGAAGTCTGCAAACAGACGAACTTGAGAAGGCGGGTCATAAGGACGAATACAGATTAAAAGGCGATCTGATAACCGGAAGTA
>CALBLD010000077.1 GCA_937895775.1 uncultured Clostridia bacterium | reverse complement strand
TGTCGGCAGTGATATACTGCCCCCCGCGGCATATCCGTACTCCGAAAGGGTACTCATAGCCTTGTTGTAAACAGCTTCGATACCCGAGACGGTAAAAGTAAGCGGGGAGCCGACAAATATCCACACGGCACCTATATATAGGGCGATCATTCCGACGCCCGCAATTATGAGCTTTTTACCGATGAAGATCATCGAAAACGCCGCAACCGCACCTATACAGAAAAGTAAGAGCAACGGAAGATTTATTCCGGCAAGTTCGAACGAATCGACAAACAGCGCGCAGACTCCGAAAACCGACAGTCCTATCGAAAAGAAGCGGAGCAGATACCCGATCGGTATTGAAAGCGGAAAACCGTTCATCCGTTCGGGCTTGCAGACAACCGCATCCTCGTTGCGTTTCAGCCTGCGTTTTTGTCTTTTAGCCTCTTTTTTTGCCTCTTTTTTGATTTTTGACAGCTTTTTGTTCTTTTCGCGCCCGCTCTTTTCATCATCACCCGGAGCGGCAGAGCCTGCGGCGGCATCGGCAATTATTTTGTTTTTATCCTTCATCCGTGTCGCTCTCCTTCCGTACTCCTGCCGGGGTTTCGTTTATTCTGCCGTCACGCGCATCGCATATGCGTATGCCGTAACGTGATATTTCGCCGAGCCTTGCATCAATTCCTCTGAAATAGTCGGCTTTCGCTGTGTCCGCAATTTTTTCGGACGGAACAAAGGTGTAGAGCGTCACGCTGTTCTTGCCGAGCGTCTGCCCGCTCTCAAGCGACACCGCAAGCCGTTCATCGATATTGCCGCTGACGACAAAAAACGACGCACTGTCTATCGATTCGCAGGCAAGCGAAAGCAGATCGCCGGGTGTAAGTTCGGTCTTCAGCACGGGTGCGGTGGCAAACAGTCTGAATATCTCATCAAAGGAGGACGGCGAATCGATTCTTGCGGCAAAAAAACCGTCACTGCTGCGATTGTCGAACCAGACAAGAGTTACCGCGTTGCCGCCCGCCGTAATTGCGGCGTTTACGAGTGCGATCGATGTTTCGATCACTCCGTCAACCGTAAATTCGTTTATATCCTCGCTGAAATCGGCGATCTCCGTATCAAACCCCGCCGAATTGTCGCATATAATTACGGTCTGTCTTTCGTTGTTGCGTGCGTACTGGCGCACCTGAAGTTCCTCGGTTTTTGAGGACAGCTTCCAGTGGATCGACCGCAGGCTGTCGCCGATAACATACTGTCTGATATCGTTGACCTCGGTGTTATCGGTTCCCGCCATGCGGTTTATACTTTCGGTCTGCTCACTGGAAATCTCGCTTCCGCCATTGCCCGCAAGCGCAAGCCTGCGCGGGTAAACATATATTTCCCTGAACAGATTCACGTCCATGCGGTAGCAGAAAAGGTGAAGAAGGTCGGAAACATATATGTCCGAAACGCCGATCTCATACGAGCCGCGGTAGGCAAACGATATCTCCCGCTCTATTTTGTAATTGCCGAATGGGATAAGCGAAAGGCGCGTGAGCTGTGAAACACAGCGCACCGCACTGTCGGTCGGCACCGATATCATGGCATCCACAAACGGAAAGGGCAGCGGCGAGCTGTTCCCGACGGCAAGCGAAAAATCCACCGGAGTGTTTTTGCTCACCTCGGTTACATCCGAAATCAGATGTATCCGTATCGCAAAATTTCCGATAAGAATATACAAAAGTGCCAGAAAAGGCAGAATCATCATGAAAATGAGGATAATTGACGAGACGGGCGAACGCAGAAGCTGGGTAAACAGGATCGAAAAAAGCAGAAGCGCAAAATAGATCGCCGCATTCTTTGTCGGTCTGAATTTTACACCGCGTCCGTCATGCCCGGCAAAGCGATCCCGCAAACCGTCCCCGATCCTTTTGCAAAATCCGACAAGCCTTCCCCACGCCGTCTTTATAAATGCGATCGCTTTTTTCATTTTCCGGCTTCCGTTTCCTCCGACTGTGCCTTGCGGCTTCCCTTAAACGGCACGGGAGTACGCAAAAGAATCTCGGAAAGAAGTGCCTCGGGAGTTTTCTGTGCGATTCTCGCCTCCTGTGTAAGCAGAAGCCTGTGAGAAATTACAGGGCGGAAGACCGCCTTGACATCTTCGGGCGTAACATAGTTTCTGCCGTGCATATACGCCCACGCCTGCGAAATACGCATCAGTGCGAGCGACGCACGCGGAGACGCGCCGAGCGAGATCATCGGATTGTGTCTTGTCTCGTTGACAAGCGCAACTATGTACTTGCAGACAGCCTCGTCAACGGTCGATGAAAGAACCTCCGAACGCATCTCTGCGACCCTGCTTTCATCGGTGACCGCGCTGACCTTGTCAAGCGGATTGAAACCGAGGCGGTTCATCAGTATCTCGGTCTCCTGATCGGCGCTCGGATAGCCCATTGACAGTTTCATCGCAAATCTGTCAAGCTGTGCCTCGGGGAGAGGATATGTTCCGACAAAACCCTGCGGGTTCTGTGTGGCAATCACCATAAACGGCGACGGAAGATTGTATGTGACGCCGTCAACAGTGACCCTCGATTCCTCCATCGCCTCAAGCAGCGCAGACTGCGTTTTCGGTGACGCACGGTTTATCTCGTCTCCGAGAAGCAGATTGCACATGCAAAGACCTTCGCGGTACTCAAACGCCTCGGTATGGCGGGTGTAAATATTGAAACCGGTAATATCCGATGCCATTACATCGGGGGTAAACTGCGCACGTTTGAAAGACAGCCCGGCGGCTTTCGCGAGTGCGGACGCAAGAGTTGTCTTTCCGACGCCGGGAACATCCTCGATAAGCACGTGTGAACCCGACAGAAGCGCGCATATCAGCAGTGTGATCTCGTTTCTTTTGCCGACTACGACCTTTTCTATCTCGTCCGCAAGTGCTGCCGCATAATTTTTGGCGGCGGACTTTGCCGCCGGGTTATCCCTTTGTGTATCGCTCATTGTAATTACCTCCGCTCGGATGTCTCCGATTTTTTGTTAAAAAGATACATATATTTTATCATATCCGAGCTGTAAAATCAACAATATGACCGAGTCCGTATATGAATAATAATAAAAATTTTTTCGTATAAAATGTGAATTATACATTTTTTACGATTTTACGACAAAAATCACCCGCAGACCGTCTGTTTTTAGGTCTGCGGGTGATTTTTTGTATACAAGTATCAGCGTTTTACGCGTCCGTCGGACACTGCCTTGTCAACATAGTTGTGAATCTTGTTGGCGGGCGAAAGCAGCTCGGACAGCGATTCGTCGTAGTTCAGGGTATCTATGATAAGAGAAACAAACTTGCACATGTTTACCTCGGTGTACCATGTCCTCTGCAGAAGCTCGGGCGTGCGGTATACAAGGTTTGTGGTGAAGATACGTGTGATAACTCCGTCCTCATACGCCTTGTCTATGTTTGCAAGACCGTTGCAGAAGAGTCCGAAGGATGCGAAAACGAATATTCTCGCCGCGCCTCTTTCCTTGAGCTTTGCGGCAACCTCGATGACCGAGTCGCCGGAGGAGATCATGTCATCGACGATGATGACGTCCTTGCCTTCAACGCTCTTTCCGAGATATTCGTGAGCCTCTATCGGGTTTCTGCCGTTGACTATAACCGAATAGTTGCGGCGCTTGTAGAACATGCCGAGGTCAAGCTGGAGCACCGACGAATAGTATATGGCGCGGTTCATACCGCCCTCGTCGGGAGATACGACACAGATGTCGTTATGATTGAGCGAAAGATCGTCAACCGTCTTTATGAGTGCCTTTATCATCTGATATGTACAACGGATATTCTCAAATCCGCTGAGCGGGATTGCATTCTGTACTCTTGCATCATGCGCGTCAAAGGTGATTATGTTGGTAACACCCATCGAAACAAGTTCCTGGAGAGCAAGCGCACAGTCAAGCGACTCACGCGACGATCTCTTATGCTGTCTTCCCTCGTAAAGCATCGGCATAATTACGTTTATGCGGCGTGCCTTTCCGCCGATTGCGCCTATTATGCGTTTCAGGTCGGAATAATGGTCGTCGGGTGACATCGGAACCTGCTGACCGTACATATTATAGGTCACTCCGTGGTTGAACATGTCACAGATAATGTAAACATCATGACCTCTCATTGAGTCATGAAGGAGACCCTTTGCCTCGCCGCTCCCGAATCTCGGGCATTCAGCCTTGATTTCGAAACATTCATCAGAGCCTCTCCATCTCTTCAGATAGGCATTGACCTGATCGGTAAACTCCTCACAGCCCTTCATTCCGATAACGCTCAGCGGTCCGTACAGTTCTTTCATAAATTACAGCATCCGTTTGCCTTTGCAACCAACACGGTCAAAGGCGATCCTTTCCCTCTTTTTCGTCTGTCTCGCTCGGGTACACCGAAACGCACCCTCACAGATATAATATAACACAAATTTTACTCTTTGTAAATATTTTTTTACGAACATTTGAGTTTTTTTGCCGATTTATATCTATTCACAAAAACAGATGACGATAATAACCCCAAAATGTCATTTCAGACAACCTGCCGTCAACCCCCGAGAACCTGAATACCTATAAACGAGATGCTCGGATAGCATGTCAGACCGTCGGTTTTGTCAACGCTTACCGTGATCGCCCCATCACCGACCGTGAATGATACGACCGCACTGCCGACATCGCCCGAATTTGATATGGGAACATATACCGGAGTTGCGGGCGAATCGATTGTGTAGCTGTCGCCGGGCAGA
>CALBLD010000076.1 GCA_937895775.1 uncultured Clostridia bacterium | reverse complement strand
AGACACACTGTGGTTCGGTGCGGACGGCGGCTACAGCTTTATTTCCACACTTGCGGAGAACAACAAGCTTGCCGTAAAGTCACTCGCCATCCTTGAAGCAAAGCTGAAAAAGACGGGAGTACATCCCCTGTTCATCACCGGGCATACCGGCTGGACGGACAACTTTGAGTTTGCTTTTGCCCACAAGGACAGGCTCTGTTCGCCGTTCAAGAAAAGAGTTCACGACCCGAGCGCACCTTATGACGCCTACGACGAATCGGACGATACCGAAGAAAACGCAAAAAGCGGCTTTTTGAAAGGCGTGGGGGAATAAAATCATATACATTCAAAAAATGCGGAGGTATTTTTATAATGAGCGGATTGATTTTTAAAACAGTTTCGGAAGGCTTGGGACTCGGTGCCCTGCTTATTCTTGTCTGTGCGATCGGCATTTGCAGGGGTGCTGTCGGCATGGTGCATCTTTACAGCCCTGCGGTACAGGATCGCTGTGTGAAGCTGGGACTTACAACACACGAAAAGATCAGACGACATGCATTGATTTTCAAGGCTGTCTGCATCCCCGGATACATCGCCTACGTGCTGATCTGCGTATACGCGGTCAACCGCGCGGTCGGATTTGTTGCGGGATTCTGGCAGCTGCTCGTTATTCTCTCGGTTATGAACCTGATCGACCGCTTTCTCATTGACGGCTTTTGGGTCGGACACACAAAATCGTGGACGATCCCCGGCACGGAAGATCTCAAACCGTACATTACGGCGAAAGACAAATGCAAAAAGTGGCTGTTCGGTACGGTCGGAATGGTAGTTATATCGGCAGTACTGTCCGGAATCATGACAATATTTATACACTGAATCAGAGGCGAAAACAATGTTATTCGAAACATTCGGCGACAAAAAGAATCCCGCCGTGCTTTTCTTCCATGCCATGGGAGTAACCGGCGCAAGCAGTGAACCGGTGGCGCGGCATTTACAGGACGGTTATTTCTGTATCCTTCCGACTTCAACGGTCTACTGCGAGGGTCAGAAATATATCAGCAAAGCAGATGAAGTGCGTCAGATCGAAGCCTTTCTGCAAAAACAGGGAGTAAAAAAACTTGCGATGGTTGTCGCCTCATCCATAGGTGCGGATCTCGCCATGGCTTTTCTCACCCGGACAAAGCTGTCCGTCGGACATGTGTTTTTTGACGGCGGTCAGTTTGCCCGTATCGGAAAGGGTATGCGGCGCATCATGACACCGTTTCTGTATTTTGCAATCAGGAGTCTGTACCTGTCAAAGGGAAAAACGCTTAAAAAGATTATGTGGTGCGACGATGACGCGATAAAACCATATTTCATTGCCGCAGGCAAAGTACTGAAATACGGCAATCTGCGGCGTCAGCTTTCCGACAGTCTTGAAGACAAACCGTTTCCGCCGCTTTCCGAAGAGCTGCAGTGCAATACATATTTTGAATTCGGAAGCATCGAGGAACATTATAAATACCGTGATGCGGTGATGAAAGCTTACCCGTCGGGACACTATCCGGTATTTGAAGGATACAATCACATGCAGTATCAGATACGCAACCCGAAGGGTTTTGCAAAAATGCTCCGATCGATAGCCGAGAAAAACATGATGCCCGATCTGCCTCCTGTATTCTCGCAGGAAAAAGAATACAGGTAATGCGGAGGACGGAAGATGTTTTGGGATAATGTCGCATGGGTATACGATATTTTTGCGAATATCATCAACAGAAAAACAAATAAGGCACTGTGCGCGGCGGTAGAGGAGCTGATCTCTCCTTCCGACGACGTGCTGGAATGTGCCTGCGGCACGGGACTTTTGACCGGCGTGATCGCACCCCGCTGCAAAAGTCTGGTCGCCACCGATTTTTCCGCAAAGATGCTGAACCGCGCGGAAAGGAAATACGGAAAATACACAAATGTCCGGTTTGAGCAGGCGAACATTCTGCTGCTTTCCTATCCGGACAGGCATTTTGATACGGTCGTCGCGGCAAACGTGATCCACCTGCTGGACGAGCCGTACCGGGCATTGCACGAACTCGAACGCGTCTGCAAGCCCGGCGGAAAAATCATCATTCCCACATACATGAACCAAACGGACAAGGGCGGGACAAACGGCGTTTCGGACATCATCGGCAAGGCGGGAGCCGATTTCAAGCGGGAATTTACACCTGACACATACAAGCATTTTTTCGCCGATGTCGGATATGCGGATGCAGGCTATGTTCTGTGTAACGGCAGGATTCCGTGCGCCGTGGCGATTCTAACAAAAAGTGAAAAGGATAAGACTTTATGAAGATCAAAACATTGGACGAAACTATCGTCAGAGACATCGGACATGCCTTCGGCAATCTGTGGATGTTCGGCGGGTTGTCGGTCGTTCTGCGCCGCATCGGTCGGTAACATCAACAGTCCGCAAGGCAGTAACGGGGATGTCGGAAACATGATGTTTCCGGCATTCCCGTTACGAATTTTCAAAGCCGTATGTTTTTGATTTCAGTCAATAATCCTTCCGTCGGTGGAAACGGTAACAATCTGCCACGGAATAAATTTTCCGCTGTTTTTGAGAGCAGTGATCGCCGCCTGCGCAAGTCCACCGCAGCAGGGTACCTCCATACGGACAACCGTCACGCTTTTTATATCGTTATTGCGGATGATTGCGGTCAGCTTCTCGGAATAGTCCACGCCGTCAAGTTTAGGGCAACCCACAAGGGTTATATGTCCTTTGATAAACTTCTCGTGAAAAGCGGCATAAGCATATGCGGTGCAGTCGGCGGCGATCAGCAGCTTCGCGCCGTCAAAATAAGGTGCGTTAATCGGAACAAGCTTTATCTGCACCGGCCACTGTGACAGTCGGCTTACCTGTTCCGCAGATGCAGTCGGACTGTTGTCGCTCCCTTTGTGTACTATTTTCCCCGATTTTGTTCCGGGACAACCGCACGGCAGGGGTGTTCCTTCCTTTTGCATTTTCTTTTGCTTGTTTGCCATGACTGCGGCTTCGTCGTAAGGAGCGGCTTCGCGCTCGGTAAAAGCAATGGCACCGGTCGGACATGCGGGCAGGCAGTCGCCAAGTCCGTCGCAGTAATCATCGCGCATAAGCTTTGCCTTTCCGTTAACCATTGCGATCGCTCCCTCGTGACAGGCGGCGGCACAGGCTCCGCAACCGTTGCATTTTCCCTGATCTATTTCAATAATTCTTCTTTTCATATCAAAACCTCGTATAATATAAGAGTAGTAGTTTTTTAAAGTTCCTCTCCAAGAACTTGAAG
>CALBLD010000075.1 GCA_937895775.1 uncultured Clostridia bacterium | reverse complement strand
GAGAACCTGTCCGGTTATAAAGGATGAGGCATCGGAGGCAAGCCAGAAAATGCTTTCGGCGACATCGGACGGAAGCCCGTTGCGACCGAGAGGGGTATCTTCGGCAAGATCGTTAAGCGTTTCCGCTTCGAGATTTTCGGTCATGGCGGTTATAATTACTCCGGGACTCACGCAGTTGACACGTATCCCGGACGGACCGACCTCTTTCGCAAGTGCCTTTGTCATACCGATAAGTGCGGCTTTTGACGCAGAATATATTACCTCGCATGAGCCGCCGACCTCTCCCCACATGGATGATACATATACGATGCTCCCCGATTTGCGGTTTATCATGTCGCCGAGAAATTCTTTTGTAATAAGATACGCAGAACGGACATTGCTGTCCATGATGCGGTTGTAGTCTTCCTCGGAGGTAAGCTGGAAAAGATTCTGATACGCAACCCCGGCACAGCATACCAGTATGTCGGGAATACCGACCGATTTTCTGAATTCGTCCGCCGCGTCCGCGATCTGTCTTCCGTCACGAAGATCGGCGGTAAACAGCACTGCCTGTCCGCCCGTATTTTTTACGGCGTCTGCCGTCTCTTTCCCTGCGCCGATGTTGCGGCACCCGATGCCGACCGTGTAGCCTGCACTGCCGAATTTTATTGCCGTCGCCCTGCCGATCCCGCCGGAAGCACCCGTAATCAAAACTGTTTTCATGCTTTTTCCCCGTAAATAGTATAGTAAGATTTTATCACATCCCGTGCATGTTGTCAAGTGACCGCATGACAAAACGGGGTGTGATTTTGTCGTGCGGTTATTTCATGAAAACCGATAAAAGCAGCCAGAAGGAGAACAGGAAAATCGAGATCCCGGATCCGGTGAAAAGAAGAAAATATATCGCTGCAATCCACGCACAAAGCAGTACGACAGCCGACAGTATTTTTGTACACCGTCGGGCTGCTTCCTCGTCATGATTTATAAGGATAAGCGATTCTATTGCCCTGCCGCCGTCAAGCGAGCTGACAGGTAAAAGATTGAGAAGCCCGAATGACAGATTCTGAAAAGCAAAAAGTGACAGGGGATTATCAAGTGCAGACAGACAGGGAAGAAAGGCGAGTGCGAAAACAAAATTCAAGGCGGGTCCGGATATGTATACAAAAAAATCATTTGTGTATGACGAAATAAGCCGTGAACGCCTGATGATAAGTCCGAACGGGGTGATGTCGATTCTTTCGATCTTTCCGCCGATAATGCCTATAGCGGCAATGTGCCCCGCTTCGTGAATCAGGATTGCGGCAAATATCATCAGAGTGTTGTATGTCGGATGTAGAATTGTGTAGAGAATAATGCATAGAAGTGCGGCAAATGAAAAACGAATTGTCGGCATGACCATAAAAACCGCCTTTTGTCGGATATAACAATTATATGAATGTTGCGGATGAAATATAATGTATTTTACACATAAAAACGTTTTTTGGAACCGAATACTGTTGACTCACGGCTGTAAATGTGCTATAATAAAAAACGAAAAGTCAAGCATGCGAGATCAGCCTGCGTGACTTTGTCGAGCAGATATTTTTGACTTTCGGAGATAGGATATGTCTGAAAAAGTTCCAAATATACATGAAAAGCACAGAGAAAGAATGTTTTCAAAATACATGAGTGCATCGTCCGATTCGTTTCCGGATCATGAGCTTCTTGAGATTTTGCTGTTTTACAGTCGCCCGAGAGTGAACACAAACGATATTGCACATAACCTTATCAACAAGTTCGGGTCGTTCCCGGCTGTTTTCGAAGCAAGTGTCGAAGACATTGCACAGGTGAACGGAATGGGAGAGAAAAGTGCCATCCTTGTCAAGCTTGTTTTTGATATAATGAGAAGGTACGATCTTGCAAGAACAAAAAAGGCAGAAAATTTTGTCGATAAAAGAGCCGCAGGGGAGTATCTTGCTTCAAGATTTGCATATACGGTAAAAGAAAAACTGATTATATTGCTGCTGGACAGTGATTGTTCAATGATAGATTGCAAGGTCGTTGAAGAGGGGACTGTCAATTGCGTTGATACGAATTTCAGAAAGATCATCAATCTGATATGTTCAGCCAACGCATCTTCAATATATATTGCCCATAATCATCCGGGCGGAACAGCAAAGCCGTCGGATGAGGATCTGGCTTTTACATATGAACTCAGGGAATTGTGCAGAAATATCGGCGTGACCGTCAATGACCATTTTGTCGTTGCAAACGGAGAGTATGCGTCTGTTATCGATTATATGGAGAAAATGCGATACGAATCGCCCGGATTATGAAATTTGTTTATTTAGCCATTGCAGTCTTTTTGTTGGCAGTGTCGATGATTCTGCCCGGATGTACGGTTTCGGACCGTAACAACGGAACCTTCACCGAGGGACAGACGTCTGTTCTGCCGCCGATTACCGAAAATGAAATATGCCTGAACGGGAAAGCATTGTACGCCGAAAAGAGCGGGTTCGAAAAGGACATTGCCATTGATCCCGACAAAGTCAACAGCCTTGAGCTTACAAATAACGGATATACCGAAATGAAGGCGATTGTCGTGTTCTCATCGGAAATAACCTTTCTGTCGGACTGTGCCGCTTCGTTCGGCAAAAACGGGATATGCCTGTCGGTGCTTCCGGGCGAGAAAGCTGCGGTTGAGTTCAGGGCAGGGGCGGGACATGTCTCGGTTGCGTATCTTTCAAAAGACAATGTTGCCGCGTCGTTTGTTTGTGATTATGCGGGATTTGAGCTTGCCATGTCAGACCGATCGTTCGGCTGTAATATCGTTACGGCAGCGACAATCGAAACAGACGGGCGGCTTGATATAACAAGACCGTGCAGAATAACCGTAGACGGAGAGAGTCTTTGCGTAGCCGATACCGTTTATGTCTGTTACAATGACAGCGAAGGCTTTGAGATCGTGTGTTCCGACACCGGCAGAGTCGATTTTAACGCTTTCTTTGCAGATACTCCGAATGCATCGCTTGTGCTTCCGGAAAAACTTGCGGAAAAACTGTTTCCGAAGTCATATTATCTGCGTGCAAAGACAATAAACGGGGAAGAGTTGCGCAGTAATTATAAGGAAATCGTTTCGGATAAGGCACTTGCCGATCTTGTTGACGATTCACGGCTTCCGAAGCTTGTCGAAGGGGATACACTGTATTTTTCGGGCACAAGCCGTGTATCGGACGATCACAGGATAACCGTTCCGGTTGATTTCGTATTTGATGACGAAAGCATAATCGACGGTAAAATATCTGTCGATA
>CALBLD010000074.1 GCA_937895775.1 uncultured Clostridia bacterium | reverse complement strand
CCGTTGTTGTAATCACGGTAGTTGCCGAACCTGCGGTTGTTACATCCGAAGCTGTTGCGGTCGGTTCCGGCGAAGTCGTCGGATTGCCCGAAGTTGCGGTATTGCCGGAAGTGATTACATCCTTAGTTGTCACAGGCATCACAGTTGTAGGCGAGCCGTTTGCGGTACTGCCCTGCGTTCCGTCATCCTTTCCGACCGTGCGCAGCACGAGCGCAAGTATCAACGCTGCCAGAGCTATCACAGCCAAAACCGACAGCAGCACTCTGATATTCTTTTTTTCCATTTTCATTTTCCCTCGTTGCTTCCGTCGGTTGCATAAACCTTCAATGATTTGATATCAAACATGGTATTCGATCCGCAGAATCCGACCGCACCCTGAACGAACGGATCGGAATCGACATATTCGATCACCTGCTCTCCGTTAAGCCAGACCGTGATCTTTGCGCCGACTGCGCTGACCTTCAGCGTATAATCGGTATTGATCGAAGGCGACATTTTTGCGGACGCGACTTCTTTTCTGGAATAGCTGAGCCTGTAAAGTTTCAGCGAGTTCTTTTCTATCGAGACGACATATCCGAGCATGAAATTCTTTCCGAGCGACGGATTATCGTTTGCTCCGCCGTTTGCAAGAGCCGAACCGCGCACGATCAGTCCGCATCCGTATGCTCTGTTTTTGGGAGTAATTACAGTCTCAACAGTATAATTGTTCCAGTCATAATTGCAGAAAGCGATCTTCCCTGCCGAATTTTCGGCATCCAGTCTCATCGTTTTACCGACAGTCCACGATCCGTCCGAATAAATCTTTCTCAGACTTCCGAAATCGGAGGTGTCTATCACGGTCACGTCCTTCATACGGTCAGCCGAATAACCAAACAGGTTCAGGCTGCCCGAAACAACACGCACGGTAAGCATCGAATATCCGCTGTCCAGCGACATATTGTTAAGCACTGCGGTCTTTGCTCTGCCATCGGTGGACGGCAGTGTCATTGTTCCGACGAGCTTTTTGTTCTGATATATCTCGATCACGCTGTCGGTATCCGAGGAATATCTGACCGTAAAATCATATGCCCACTTCGATTCCACATTCACACGGTAATTGAAATACTGTCCTGCGGAAGCCGCAAGTGCATACACACTGTTTATCTTTGCGATATTTGCGTCTTTTTCGACGCAGGTTACGGCATAGAATTCCCCGTCAAACGGCTTATAATAATCACGTAGGGAGGACTGATCGACATACTCGGAAAGAGCCGTATATCCAAGCACGGCTTCTCCGCCGTTTGCGCATGCGCCGAATGATCCGCCGCCGAGGTCGCTCTCAAACGAGCAAAGCTCACGGCTGTTGACCGAAAACGTATACTTATTTCCTTTCTTTTCTACCGAAAGAAGCTGGAGACAGTCAAACGACACATTTTCACCAAAGCTCTTTACAAGCGGAACCTTATTCTCGGTCACACTTCCGTTCACTCTGAATGTTACGACAAGTTCCTGTGCCGCGGGATCGAAAAGTGCCGTTCCGTAGTTATTTTCATCCTTATATCCGAATACTGCACCCGCTTTTCCTTTATTTATCGAAAGGATGTTAAGTTCTGCCGTAAAGTCGCCGTCAAAATTTTTTGCTGTCAGCACTCTGCCGCCCGAAGAAAGCTTCAGACCCTTTTCGGACACCTCTGCTGAGGTGAGATTCCATATTCCCGCCTGCGGCAGAGACGTGAAATCCGAATAAACGGTCGGCATTGCCGATCTCTGCTGTTTTGATCTGGTTGGTCCCATGACCTGCATTTCGTTTCCGTTGAAGTAAACACGGTCTATACGCATATCACGTGCGCCGCCGGTTTCGGGCATCGTATGATAAACTATATAATAGCTGTCAAGATCGGGACCGAGCACCAGTGAGTTATGTCCTATTCCCTTCACGGTTGTTGTTCCTACAAGCAGCGGATTACTGCTCGGAGTTTTAAATCTGACCGGTTTTTTTGCCGTTGAATACGCATAGTTTATACGGTAGCCCGGAGACAGGAAGTGGTTACCGCAATATGTCATGAAATACACTCCGTTGTATTTTATAACCATCGGTCCCTCGGTCCATGTGTTTTCCATAGGATCGGTCGAAACCGCTCCCGACTTGAATGTCGTCGGAGATGTCATTTCATGAACGATGATACCCGAGCCGTCCGCACGGTAAAAATACCATTTTCCGTCGTCGTCGATGAACACGCTTCCGTCGATCGACATTCCGAGATTGCCGGTTACAGCCTCGAAGTAGCCTGTCGGACTTTTACTGCGCAGAACATAATGCCCGTTTCCGGCAGGTGAGGTATACATATAGAAATATCCGTTATAGTATGTAACCTCGGGAGCATACGCGGTTTTTGTCACCGCCGGATCGGCAACCGTTCCGACATACTCCCATTTTGAAAGGTCGTCGGATGTCCAGCAACGCACGCCCGTACCCGTATAGTACATATAGTACTTTCCGTTCCACCTCATGACGAACGGGTCGCCGACATTTCCGTTCCCTCCGCCGATCGTACTGTTGTTTATCATCGGATTTTTGAAGGTATCGTCCACATCCGATCCGTCAGCCTCAAGGAGCTTCGACATGTCAAGTTCCGGAGGCGGTGTGACCTGCTGTGACTGCGTTGTATCCGCGGCTGCCGTTGTGCCGCCGATCGTCGTCCCGGGGGTCACATCGGTCTTTGCGCAGGCGACAAACATAACGAGCATCGCCAATGCCGAGAAAACAGAAACAAATCTTATCGGTTTTTTCATTTTTTCCTCCTTACAATTCAATTTATTATGGATTTTTTGTCAGAATGAAATTATCAACCGTTCCGACGCTGTCTACACCTCTTACTCCGACTCCTCCGCAGACAAACGGGTTCGGATCGGTATATTTTATGACCTCTTTTCCGTCAAGGTACACCGTGAGAGTTGCACCGTCGGCTACTACCTTCAGATTATACTCTTTCCCGAGTTCCGGAGTGAATTTATAGGTCTTCAGCGATTTGAAATTGTAATTTATCTTTGAAAGCACCACTCCGCTTTCGGTCAGGCTCACACAGTAACCCTGAAGATAATTTGTCCCGAGATCAAGACGATCCTTGCCGCTGTTTTCCTTACCGTTTGCGGGATTTGTCCCTCTCACGATCAGACCGAAGCTTCCGTTCTTTATACTGCTTACAGACAGATCCGCAGACACGGTATAGTCGCCGTAACCCTTGTTTCCGAAGAGAATCTTCCCGATTGAGCGGTCGGTTCCGCTAAGTCTGAGCTTACCGTCCGAAACCGTCCATTCGCCGTCTTTATAACTGCTCTTAAGGTCGTTCGTTTTATCGAATGTTCTGTTGAATCCGGTCACCTCGGTCGATTCTGTAAATTCGTAAGATGTGACGGTCGCGCCGCTGTCCGCATATCTGAAGCTTACCGTACCGAGACCGACATCCAGTTCAAGACCGCGGAATACGGCGGTTGAACTTTTATTCGGGCTTGCCGGCAGCGTGAGTGTTCC
>CALBLD010000073.1 GCA_937895775.1 uncultured Clostridia bacterium | reverse complement strand
CCTTTCGCCGACGCGCCTGTTTTTGGAAAAAATAAATCAAAAGAGGTAAAAAAATGATTGCACCGGAACTCAGACACATAAAAAACAACCCCGGTCTTGACGGGCTGTCAAAGCTTATTCAGAACATCAGATATTCCGAGGAAGACCCCGCAATGAAAATGACGCTTATTGTCCCGTGGAGAACGGCGTTCGCAGCCGATAAGTCAAAATGTCTGTGTCCGCTTATTGTCTTTGTACAGGGAAGCGGTTACACTACGCCCGACTTCAACAACGAGCTTCCTCAGTTTTCGCGTTTTGCACGGGAGGGATATATCGTTGCATTTGTTTGTCACCGCAGTTATCTTAACGGATTCAAATCACCGACATTTCTGCGCGACGTGAAATGCGCAATTCGCTTTCTGCGCAAAAATTATCTTACATACGGAATCGATCCGGAGAGAGTCGGTATTTTCGGTACTTCGTCCGGAGGAACCACAGCCCTTCTTGTCGGTATGACCGGCGATGATGAAAGATTCAAGACAGATGAGAACAGAGAGGTGTCCGACTCGGTAAAAGCTGTCGTGGATTGTTTCGGTCCGACCGATCTCACATATACGCTTGTTACGGGCGGAACCTTCAGACCCGGTAATCAGATGTTCGGGACGGAAGAGGAGGCGGATGGTCTGCGCAGGGAAGTCAGCCCGTTGCTCATCGCCGAAAAGGGTAAGAAATATCCGCCTTTTCTGCTTCTTCACGGTGACTCGGATACGGGAGTAACACCCGATAACACCGTTTTGATGTATGAAAAACTTAAGCAGTGCGGTGCGGATGTTCAGACGGTTATTGTTGACGGTGCTCCACATGAGGGCAATTTCTGGAGCGATGAAGTTTTTGATATTGCCGATGCATTTATCGGGAAAAATATTTTGTGACAAAAAAACTTTTTTTGTGAAAATCAACAGTTTTGCGATGAAACAGCAAAAAAGTTTGTAAATAAACGGTAAATTTCTTTATGTTGCTATTGACATTGAATAAAAAACATGT
>CALBLD010000072.1 GCA_937895775.1 uncultured Clostridia bacterium | reverse complement strand
CCGCACGGGAATAAATGTTTATATCGACCTCAGTGATATAACGTCTGCGGGTGAATATACAAGACGGGTGGAGGCGGAGGTTCCGAGCGGAATCAAATATGAGCTGTCGGCAAAAGAGGTGACAGTGGTCATTGATAAGCCGACGAGCCGTGAGATATCGGTCAACAGTGAAAATATCAGAATCAAGGGTACCCAGCTTGTCGATTACCCGATTGTCGATAAAGCACTGAATATAAACAAGGTTACGCTTGAAGGAAGTTCGGTGAACCTTGATAAGGTGGCAAGTATCGAAATTATTACCGACGCGGTCGGACAGATAACGTCAAGCATGAAGGTGTCGGCAAATATCGTGCTTCTTGATGAGGAACTGAACGAACTGGATCTTCCGATAACGATTAAGACAGATACGGGCAGGGACGGCGTGATTGTTTCGCTGACCGTTTTCAGAAGAAAAACCGTCAAACTGACGGTGAATACGACCAATAACTATTTCGGCAGCGATCAGATAAAGATCGAACCCGCCGAGATAGAAATAAGCGGCGAAGCATCGATTGTAAACGCAATATCGAGCGTTCCGCTTGATATTGAAACAATCAATGAAAAAAATGTGTTTGCGGATTATACCTATACGGGACTCGGTATAAAAACCGTCGAAGGGGTAACCTATTCAAATACCGACGGTTCGACATTCTACGGCGCAACGCTTACGGTAACCGTGAGCGAACTTGAGACCTGTATATTGACCATAAGCAATTTCGAACTTCTCGGCGCACCTGACGGTGTGCAGATTGCCGACAGACGACTGCTTATCACAGTGCGTGCAATATCCGGCGAAAATGCGGCAATGATGCTTCGTTCTCTTGAGGAACATCCGGACAAGGTGACACTGCGCGTTGACTATCAGAATGTCGATTCGGACGGACGCGCGCCTGTCGTTGTATTTTTCTCCGAAGAATACAGAAGCTATGTCTATGAAGTCGGAAGCTATACCGTATCGCTTACGAAATCCGCTGACTGATCGGGGTAAACGCTTTTGACAGAGATAGTTATACATGATCTTAAGGTCGGCGTCGGAACGCACGATCCGGAAGTTGCGGCGATTGACAGAGCTGTCGGACTTCTGAAGAAAATACATATAAGTGCCTCCGATGACAGCCTGTGCGTTGTCAAAAAATCTGTTGATGCACGTAAAAGGGACGCAGTCTGCTATGTTTTTTCGGTGGCGGCAAAGCTTGAATATCTGCCCGAAAAAAGATTGCTTGACAGAATAGGGGCAGTAGAGCAGAAGAACGGCTTTGTTGATCCCGAATACGGTACAAGACGACTTGAAAACCGACCGGTGATCGTGGGACTCGGACCGTGCGGAATGTTTTGCGCACTTCTGCTTGCAGAAAACGGATATCGCCCGATAGTTATCGAGCGCGGAGCAAATGTGAACGATCGGAAAGCCGCAGTGGAGCGGTTTTATAAGGAACGCATCCTTGACCCCGACTGCAATATTCAGTTCGGCGCGGGCGGAGCCGGGACATTTTCGGACGGAAAACTGATGACGCGTATAAACGATCCGAAATGTGCATTTGTGCTGAAACGCTTCGTCGGTTTCGGCGCACCGTCCGATATAACCGTTCAGGCGAGACCGCATATAGGAACCGACCTTCTTTTGGATGTGGTGAATAATATCGTAAAACGCATAGAGGAGTGCGGCGGGAGCGTCTGCTTCAATACAAGACTTGAGTCGGTTGAATGTAAAGCCGACGGGAGCGTCTGCGGAATAAAGACAAACCGCGGCGATATTGCCTGTGACGTTCTTGTGATGGCAATAGGTCACAGCTCAAGAGATACATATAATATGCTGATCGATAACGGTTTTGCCGTACGTGCAAAATCCTTTTCGGTCGGCGTCAGGATAGAACATCCGCAGGAAATGATAAATCGCGCACTTTACGGCAGGTACGCCGATCTGCTCCCGCCGGCGGAGTATTCTCTGTCGAAGCGCGTCGGTGAACGCGGGGTGTACAGCTTCTGTATGTGTCCGGGCGGCGAGGTCGTGGCAGCGACCTCCGAAATCGGCGGGGTCGTAACAAACGGTATGAGCCGACGCGCAAGAGACGGGAAAAATGCGAACTCCGCACTTGCCGTCTCTGTTTTTCCCGACGATTACGACGGAAGCGCGAGAGGCGCAATAGAATTTTGCAGGGCGATCGAAAGACGCGCGTTTGAACTGGGCGGATGTAATTACAATGCTCCGGTGCAGACGGTCGGGGATTTTCTTTCGGGGAGATACGGCAGTCTGCCTTCTTCGGTTGAACCGACATATATGGGCGGAGGACATTTTGAACTGTCCGATCTGCACAGACTCTTTCCGAAACGTATATCCTCGATGCTCGAACTCGGTATTGCCGATTTTGCGGGGAAAATTGTCGGCTTTGATATGCCGGAGGCAATACTTACGGGTCCGGAGACGCGGACGTCCGCGCCGATAAGAATTTTGCGCACCGATAATATGACCGCAACAGGACATCCGGGGATATATCCCTGCGGTGAAGGCGCAGGATATGCGGGCGGAATTACGTCGGCGGCGGTTGACGGAGTGAACTGTGCACTCGGTATAATGAAAGAATTTGCGGCAAATTGACCGACGATACAAGGGAAGTGAAGAGGCATATGCCGAAAAACAAATGGATAATCAAATCGGATGCAGATGCCGCATCGCCCGAGGCGTTGGAGCTTTCGGAAAAACTGGGTATCACTCCGCTTACGGCAAGATTGCTCCTGTCAAGGGGGCTTTCGACTTATGAGGAGGCGTATCGCTTTCTCTCTTTTGCCGATACGGTAATTCATGATCCCTTTTTGCTTGCCGATATGGATAAAGCGGTAGAAAGACTCGAAAAAGCGATCGACTGTCATGAGAAAATCGTGATATACGGCGATTATGACGTTGACGGTGTTACATCGACCGCACTTCTCTATATGTACCTGACAGATCGCGGAGCCGATAATCTTTCGTATTATATACCCGATCGCGGTGATGAGGGTTACGGAGTTAATATTCCCGCAATAGACAGGTTCGCAAACGATAGGGTAAATCTGGTCGTTACGGTCGATACCGGTGTTACTGCGATCGACGAAGTGGAGTACGCAAAGCGTGTCGGTATTGAGTTTGTAATTACCGATCACCATGAGTGCAGGGATATACTGCCGGATGCCGTCGCGGTGGTGAACCCGATGCGTCGGGATGAGTGTAATCACTACCCGTTCAGAGCTCTTGCGGGTGTCGGAGTCGCTTTCAAACTGATAACCGCCATGGAAATGAGATGCGTCGGAAAAGAAAACGATTATCTTTCTGGAATATGTAAAAAGTATGCCGATCTCGTTGCCGTAGGTACGATTGCCGACGTAATGCCTGTTCTTGACGAAAACAGACTTTATGTCAGCATGGGTATAAAAAGCATGAATGAGGATATACGTCCGGCATTCGGAATGCTGATTGAAGAGGCGACAAGAAAAAGCGACGGAAAACCGTCTGCCGACCGTGAGATTACCTCGTCGCTCATAAGCTTCACTTTGGCACCCCGTATAAATGCCGCAGGCAGGATGGCGCATGCATCGCGCGCGGTTGAACTCTTTCTGTCAGATGATGAAAAGAAGATAAAGGAAACGGCAAGCGAACTCTGCGAAATAAACCGCATGAGACAGGAAGAGGAAAACAGAATACTGCAGGATGCCGTCGAAGTGATAAGATCACATAAAAAAGCCGATGACAGGATCATAGTGATTGCAGGTGAAAACTGGAACAGCGGCGTTATCGGAATAGTTGCATCAAGAATAACCGAACGCTTCGGTCTGCCTTCAATACTTGTGTCGTTTGACGGAGATGTCGGCAAAGGCTCGGGCAGATCGCTGAAGGGAATGAATCTTGTTTATGCACTGTCCTCCTGCTCGGATATACTTGAAAAATTCGGCGGACATGAGATGGCGGCAGGCATTACGATAGACCGTAAAAACTTTGACTGCTTTTGCA
>CALBLD010000071.1 GCA_937895775.1 uncultured Clostridia bacterium | reverse complement strand
TTTCAACAAGATCGGACACAGCCTGCGCGACAGCGTCCGGCTTGTCGCCGACTATCACGATTCTGTTGTTGTCGGCAATTGTCACGCTGTAATTATAGTTTCTCTTTGAACCCGATGCCGCCAGCGCATCCTTTGCCGCCGATGATTCGGCACGGTCGGTGTCGCCGACGAGAATTTCAAGTCCGCCGTTATCCGCATAGTTGCCGGAGGCACTCTTGTCGGCTTTCGCCTCGCATCCGATGATCTTTGCAAGTTTTGTTGCGTTATCTCTTACGCCCGCCGTCGCAAATCCGGGATATACGACCGTGTACCCGTCAAGTTTCCCGGTAAAATCGGACGCGGGTGTATTGTCGGTCGAAGCGGTTGTTGCGGTCGCGGTCGGATCTTTTTTTCCAGGGCAGGCGGTAAATACCGCGAGACTGCACACCGACGCAAGAAGCATTGCCGTCAGTTTTGCTGTTTTTCTCACTTTTATCATTTTTATCATTTACCGAGTGCGTCTTCGATCTTTATTCTCGCAAACATTATTTTGTTGTGTCCGTCCTTCCACGGAACCGTCTGCGCATAAAGCAGCGTCCTTCCGTCGGCGGAAGCGAAAAACGACGGAGAATATCCGGCAACCGTTCCCTCATACGGGAGGGGATTTGCAATCGCTTCAAATGTCTCGCCGCAGTCGAAGCTGACATACAGGTAGTGTCCGCCGCCCTTCTTTGAGCAGAGTATCAGCATTCCGTTTTCACCGATATCCGGCATATATCCGCACCAGGGCGCAGAGCCTATATAATCGGCTCCGCCTTTGGCAACGAGCCGTTTGCCGACATCGGTCGGATTCCAGTCGCCGTCAAGGTCGTCGAGTATCTTATAGTAGACGTAGTCGGTGTGCGCCGTTGCCATCGGACCGCTAACCAGTTCATACGGAGCAAAATACTTGCCGTTGTTCATCTTTACGACCGAGATCATACCCGGACGCAGTGTGGGGTCCTCAAGCGCAACACATTCGACGGCATCTCCCCAGTTTACGCCGTCGGTCGATTTCTTGTACACAAGCTTCTGATCGTGTTCGGGGTCGGAGTCGTCCGAATAGAAGCAGTAAAGGCTTCCGTTCTCGTATATTATACAAGGCTCCCACAGTCCCTCGCCGAGACCGCCCGCTTCTCCGACAATGCTGTACTGCTCCCAGTTCTTGCCGCCGTTGAAGCTTCTCCAGATCGATATATGCGTTTTCGTATCCTGCGCATTGTCGATGCAGCATCCCGACAGCAGGACTGTTCCGGCGGGCATGTCGCCCACCTGTACGGGAAGCTCAAAAAGATGTCCGTTCCAATAGCGTGTGAGCGACTTGTCGAAAAGCTGAACCGCATTTGAGTAAGGATGCCAGCTTTCGCCGCCGTCCGTACTCTGCGACACTCTGAAGCCCTTGTTGTCCGCCTGATATGTCGCAAGCAGTATGCCCTTGTATCTTTCGTCGTGCTGAAGCTCGATCACCTTCGGATACTGCGTTCCCTTGGCTGTGCCGGTTGCAAATTTCGGAAGATAGAGTTCGGATATGACCTCTGTACGGAAGCGCACGCCGTTCGACGCGGTAATCATCGGGAAATCATAGCCGTAAATCACGGGTGCGCCCTTGACAAGCTTTATGCGGACGTTTTCCCCGTCCTTTTCTATGTAGGATTCGATAACGTCGGAAAGTGCCTGAGCGATCGAATCGGGCTTGTCGCCGATTATCACGATGTTGTTGTTTTCGCTCACCGACAGACTGTAATTATATGCTCTTTTTGATCCGGATGCGCTCAACGCCTTTGCGGCGTCGGTCGATTCGGACCTGTCGGTATCGCCGACCAGAATCACCTTTTCGGTGCCGGCTTCGGCTGTCGTTGCAACGCCGCAGCCGATGGCGTTGGCAAGTTTCTTTGCGTCACTCTTCACCCGTGCGGAAGATGAGGCGGAATACACGACGGTATAACCGTCAAGACTGCCGTCAAAATCGGGAGCCGGTGCGGTCGTGGCCGCCGTTGTAGTCTCCGCCGTTGTTGTTGTGTCGTTGCCTCTCGCACATCCGACGGATGCGGCAATGCATACCGCCGCAAGAATGACTGCTGTTGTTTTCGTTAACTTTTTCATAAGATCAGATATCCTTCTTTAATTTATCGGGCGGTTTTCGGTCTGCGCCCGTGACTTTCGGTTTTGCGGTAATGACCCTGCCGGAACGGTTTCCGCCGTGAATACGGTGCCGTTCGACGCTTCCGATCCGCAATTATCTGCTTTCGGCAAAATCATTAAAATGTATTTACGGTACAACCCTCCAATTGTGTATTATACATTACTGTTGCACAAAAGTCAATAATCGGGAGCGGAATTTTTTTGTCCGAAAAAACCAAGCCGCAACAGGAAAGAATGTCCTGCTGCGGCATGTAAAAAGCTGTTTATTTGACATTTGGGGTGCAAACATCCCCGGATATGCGTCGCCAAAGCGGCAAAACGGAGATTATCGTTTACACAAAAAGGACACGATCTGTCCGATCAGAAGCACCTGCCGCGTCTTTCTTTGCGGCACTGTCCGATATTTGCGCATCGGTAGCAGACCTCGTTCTCGGGTTCGTCACCGAAAATCGCCGATCTTATATTCGACAGGGTGGTG
>CALBLD010000070.1 GCA_937895775.1 uncultured Clostridia bacterium | reverse complement strand
TTATTTATCTTTTTACAAATACAAGTACCTTCCAGTCATTCTCGGAAGCTTCATCGCAAAGATCAAAACCGTGCGATATCATTGCGTCCTTTACATCATCGCATCTTCCCTCGATTATTCCCGAGCAGACGAGCTTTGCGCCTTCATTCAGGTAATCGGACACATTTTCCGACATTCTTATAAGTATATCCGCCACGATGTTCGCCATTGCGAAATCAAAGGGACCGTGCGAAAGATCAACATTTTTAAGCAGATCGGAGGTGTCGCAGAAAAAGTTCTCCACGCAGTTATCCTTGGCGTTTTCACGAGCGATTCTCACGGCAACCGGGTCTATATCATACGCGTATGCCTCTTTTGCACCAAGCTTCAATGCAAAAAGCGACAATATCCCGCTCCCGGTTCCTATATCAAGCACTCTTGCGCCGACAGGCATGTGCTTTTCGACCATTGCGGCACAAAGTCTTGTAGTCTCATGGGTACCCGTTCCGAACGCCATACCGGGATCCATTTTTATTGTTATTTCATCCGGTCCCGGATGATATTCCTGCCACGCCGGCACGACTGTAAGTCGGTTTCCTATATGCACCGGCTTATAATATGCGCGCCATGCATTATACCAGTCTTCTTCTTTAACGCCGACGACATCAACCGTCCCTCTGATACCGAGATACGACAGTCTTTCGTTTACGAACGAAAGATATTCGGAAAGCGGCTTTTCTTCGGGAACAAATATACTGACCGAACATCTGTCGGGATCGGCATGCAATATACTGTCATCGATAAGCTCCCCGTACATGAGCTTGAGGTTTTCATCGATATCGCTGTAATCCTCGATCATCAGTCCGTTATCGAGCATGCTCATGAAAGCACACACATTGTCAAGATCGCTTTTTGAGCATGATACTCTGAGTTGTTTCCAATCCATACGAATGTTTTTCCTTTTACATTACTTTTTCCACTTCATGAAACCGCGTTTTTTACCGGAGTTTGTCGGTCCGCAAGCTTCCGCAAACTCGCGGAGCTTCTGCTTCTGCGTTTCATTGAGTCCGGTCGGAGTTTCGACATTAACCTTGAAATACAGATTACCGTAGCCTCTGCCTCTGAAATGCTTTACGCCTCTGTTTTTTATGCAGAATGTCGTTCCTGTCTGCGTACCCTCGGGGATATGATATTTTTCGGTCTGACCTTCGACAAGAGTCGGAACATCGACATCGGCACCGAGTGCCGCCTCGGCGAACGAGATCGGAAAATTAAAATAGATATCATCGCCGTCACGTTCGAAGAACTTATGCGGCATTACCCTGACGTACACGACGAGATCGCCCGCCGCGCCGCCGTTCCTGCCGTCGTTACCGTATCCGCGTATTGCTATCGGCGTTCCGTCCTCAATGCCGGGTTCAATATTTATCTCAAGAGTCTTCTTGATTCTTACATACCCTTTGCCGTTACAGTACGCGCATGGGGTCTTGATTATTTTACCTGTTCCGTGACAGCTGTCGCAGGGTCTTGTGGACTGCATCATACCGAGCATCGTCCGCTGCGAAAAACGAACCTGCCCGCTGCCGCCGCAAGCCTTACAGGTCTCGACCGTACTGCCCTTCGCCGCACCGCTTCCGCCGCAGGTCGGACACTTTTCGATCCTGTTATAGCTTATTTCCTTCTTACAGCCGAAAACTGCCTCTTCAAAGGATATTGTGATCTGCTCCTGAAGAGTTTCGCCCTGTATCGGACCGTTTCTCGACGAGCGTGACGAACCTCCCATTCCTCCGCCGAAAATGGACGAAAAAATATCACCGAGATCGCCGAAATCAGCCGAAAAACCTCCGCCGCCGTATCCGCCGTATCCGCCCGCACCGGCACCCATATTCGGATCTACGCCCGCAAAACCGTACTGATCGTATCTTGCCTTTTTATCGGGATCGGAAAGCACCTCATATGCTTCACCGACCTCCTTGAATCTGATTTCCGCTTCCTTATCCCCCGGATTCATATCGGGGTGATATTTTTTTGCCAGCGTGCGGTACGCCTTCTTTATATCATCGGCGGATGCGCTTTTGTCAAGCCCAAGCACCTCATAATAATCTCTTTTTGAATCAGCCATTGCTGTTTCTCCTTTATTTTAGGATACAATAACGCACCATAGGAAGGAGCGTTTCCGCCCCTTCCCGGATACAGAGTTATGCATTTGCATTACTGCTTTGTCTTATCCTCGAAATCGGCATTGTAATAACCGTTCTGATCGGCACCGCCGTCTGCATTGCCGCCGTTTGCACCGGCACCCCCGTCAAAGCCCTGTCCCTGTGCTCCCTGTGCGGAATTTGCCGCATAGAGCTTTTCGGAAATCTTATAGACAGCCTTTTCAAGCTCGTCGGCAGCACTCTTTATGACATCGGAATCATTACCCTTGAGTGCTTCATTTACCTTTTCGATCGCATCGCGGACCGGCTTCTTATCCTCTTCGCCGATCTTGTCACCGACTTCATTCAGCGTTTTATCCGCTTCAAAGGAAAGTGCCTCGGCACGGTTACGGATTTCAACTGTTTCCTTGAACTTTTTATCTTCATCGGCATACTTTTCGGCATCACGGACCGCTTTATCGATATCTTCCTTACTCATGTTCGTGGAAGAAGTAATGGTGATATGCTGTTCCTTGCCGGTTCCCTTATCGGTAGCCGATACATTGACTATACCGTTTGCATCGATATCGAAAGTTACCTCGATCTGAGGAACTCCGCGGGGTGCGGGAGCGATACCGTCAAGCACAAAGCGTCCGAGAGTCGTATTGCCGGATGCCATTTCACGTTCGCCCTGAAGAACATGAATTTCAACAGAGGTCTGACCGTTTGCGGCAGTAGAGAATATCTGGCTCTTCTTTGTAGGAATAGTTGTGTTACGATCGATTATCTTGGTGAATACGCCGCCGAGGGTCTCGATACCGAGCGAAAGAGGCGTTACATCAAGAAGGAGAAGATCCTTTACGTCGCCGCCGAGTACGCCTGCCTGAACAGCCGCGCCGATTGCGACACACTCATCGGGGTTAATTCCCTTGAACGGATCTTTACCGATAAAGTTCTTAACCGCATCCTGAACTGCGGGGATACGTGTCGAACCGCCGACAAGCAGTACCTTATCGATCTGATTTACATTAAGACCTGCGTCATGCAGAACCTGCTTTGCGGGTCCCATAGTTGCTTCGACAAGATCTTTTGTAAGAGCATCGAATTTTGCTCTCGTAAGCGTTGCGTTGAAGTGCTTGGGTCCGTTTGCATCCGCGGTAATGAAGGGCAGATTTATCTCTGTCGATGTCATGCCGGAAAGCTCGATCTTTGCCTTCTCCGCCGCTTCCTTGAGACGCTGGAGTGCCATCTTATCCTTACGCAGATCGTTGCCGGGATTCTCTTTCATGAATTCTTCCGCAATCCAGTCAATGACACGCTTATCGAAGTCATCACCGCCGAGACGGTTATTACCTGCGGTTGCGAGAACCTCAAACACACCGTCGGATATTTCAAGCAGAGATACATCGAAGGTACCGCCGCCGAGGTCATATACCATGATCTTCTGGTTGACGTCTTTATCCATGCCGTATGCAAGAGCGGCGGCAGTCGGCTCGTTGATTATACGAAGAACCTCAAGACCCGCAATCTTACCTGCATCCTTTGTTGCCTGACGCTGTGCGTCGGTGAAGTATGCGGGGACTGTAATAACCGCCTTGGTCACCGGCTCGCCGAGATATGCCTCTGCATCCGATTTCAGCTTCTGAAGAATCATAGCCGATATCTCCTGAGGCGTATAAGTCTTGCCGTCGATGTTTACTTTATAATTCTTGCCCATTTCCCTCTTGATGGAGCTTACGGTACGGTCGGGGTTGGTTATAGCCTGACGCTTTGCAACCTGACCTACCATTCTCTCACCGGTCTTCGAAAATCCGACAACCGAAGGGGTTGTTCTCGCACCCTCGGGATTCGGGATAACTACGGGCTCGCCGCCCTCGAATACTGCAACGCAGCTGTTTGTTGTACCAAGGTCAATACCTATAATCTTTGACATAATTTTTTCCTCCGAAATTAAAAAACTTTATTTACTGAATACATTTTATTTGTTTATATGCTGTTTTACAACCAAAGTCAGATCAATTCGCAACTTTTACCATTGCGTAACGTATGACTTTATCGCCTTTTTTATATCCCTTCTGGAATATCTCGACTATCTCTCCGTCTTTTTTCGAATCATCCTCCACATGCATTACCGCGTTATGAACATTCGGGTCGAATTTTTCGGTCGGGATAACCTCAACTCCGAGCTTTTCCAGTGCGGCACTGAACTGGTTCAGCGTAAGTTTTACGCCTTCGACCACCTTATCGCCTTCACTGTACTGTACCGCTCTTTCAAGGTTATCGATAACCGGAAGTATCGCTTTCAGAACATCGGTATACGCATCCGCATATATTCCTTCCTTTTCCTTTGCCGAACGCTTGCGGAAATTATCGTACTCCGCAACAACGCGCAGATACTTATCTTTCTGCTCGCTGTTCTGCCTTTCCGACTTTTCAAGCTTTGTTCTAAGCTCCGCGAGTTCCTTCTTCAGCTCGGCAAGCTCTTTTTTGCATTTTTTCTCCGGCTGCTCATCCTTCTTTTCATCTTTTTGTGCAACCTCTTCTTCCGTGTTCTTCTGATCCTCTTTCTTACTTTCTTCTTTGATCTCGTCCATTGACCTACTCATCCTCTTTCACGTTTTTATTTCCGATGCCGTCCGGAAGTTCTCTCTTGCCTGCATCCGGCAACGCCGGTCTGCCTGCCGCTATCATATCGGATATGCTGTTTGACAGCGTTTCCATTGTGGACACGACCTTCGAATAATCCATTCTGCAAGGTCCGATAACGCCGATCGCCCCGACCGGCTTTCCGCCGACTCTGATGGTTTTCACGACGAGAGTCGATTCACCGCTCTTATCGGCAGTGTTTTCGCTTCCTATATATATATTGACATCACTGCCCTCGGATTTACGGACAAGAGTCAGCAAATCCTGCTTATCCGACAACATCCCGAGCATATCCTTCAGCTTATCGACCTCGGTAAACTCCGGGTACTCAAGGAATCTGTCAACGCCGCTGATCTGAAGCTCATCGCTTCCCGACTCGTCAAGCGTTTCAAACACGCTCTTTATTATCGGAGAAGCAAGCGATCTGTAACTTCCGAAGTTTTCTTCAAGTGCGAGTATCTGCGCAAGCGTCAACTCCTCCGCCTGTTTACCGA
>CALBLD010000069.1 GCA_937895775.1 uncultured Clostridia bacterium | reverse complement strand
AAATACGGGAAGGAGTACATAACATATGCACTTGCCGCACTCGTTCCGACGGCTCTTGCACAGGTTTATGCATCGACCCTGCGGGAAACAGAACACACCGTAGTTCCGATGGCTGCCGGCATAGCAGCTGTTTTTGTAAACGGTATTGCAAACTACATACTGATTTTCGGTGCTTTCGGTTTACCCGCACTCGGGGTAAAGGGCGCGGCAATCGGTACAATAATTGCAAGAATATCCGAGCTGCTTATTGTTATGATATGGACGCACAAAAACAGCGAAAAGGTACCGTATATAAAGAAAGTATTCAAATCTCTTTACATACCGGGAAAACTGTCAAAAAACATTATTGCCAAGGGAACGCCGCTTTTTGTCAATGAGTTTCTTTGGTCGCTCGGAATAACCGTAATGAACCAATGTTATTCCACGAGAGGATTAAGTGCAGTTGCCACCGTGAATATTTCATCAACAATCGCAAATATATTCAATATTTTCTATATTTCAATGGGAACGGCAGTCGCAATAATGGTCGGCGGTCTGCTCGGTGCCGGGAAAATCGACGAAGCCAAAGACACCGACCGGAAGCTCATAGCATTTTCTTCTGCCATATGCATAATAATCGGTCTGATAATGGCATTGTTTTCGCCGCTTTTCGTCAGATTCTACAACGTCGGAGATGACGTAAGACAACTTGCAATATACCTGATAATTATTTCGTCACTGATGCTTCCCATCAATTCATTCACGCACAACTGTTACTTCACTCTTCGTTCCGGCGGTCAGACAATGATTACCTTCCTTTTCGATTGCGTATTTGTATGGGTTCTGAGCGTTCCGACAGCATACATCCTTGCACACAGGACATCAATCGATATTATAATGCTTTATTCAATCTGCGTTTCGCTTGATATTCTGAAAAGCATTGTAGGATACCTTTTCCTCAAAAGCGGTATATGGGCTAAAAAAATTATATAACACAAGGCAAGAATCCTCGCAGAAAATTTCTGCGAGGATTCTTTTTCAAGCATATATTGTCAGATCTCACCGATCATTTCAAATGTAATCGGCTGATCCGACATTATGAGAGCCACACCGGAACGGACGGCAATACTTGAATCGGCTCCGACAAATTCATTTGAGACACCGATGGGAAAATCAAAACAGATTTCTATACTGTCCGCATGATATTTGAGTCCGCAAATCGAGACAACTGACTTTTCGGAAAGCGAAAATACAGACACTTTTCCTTTTGATTCTTTGGGGAACGTCACTACCGATCTACTCAGAACCGTCATTGAAAAGCCGTCACCGTCAATCATTCCGATACCTCCGTTCGCCGCAATGAACGACAATGTCTGAATATTGGCAAACGAATGATCGGGGCGTCCGCCGACGGCACCTATAAGAGCGAACTTTTTATAACCCGATTTCATTCCGTATCTGACAGCAAGCATTGTATCGGTATCGTCTTTTTCTTTCGGAAACACAACCGATTCAATACCATCGGGAATATAACCGAGGGAATCAAAATCTCCGACTACAACATCGGGACATAGACCGATACGATCGGCATAACGAAGTCCCGCGTCCGCCGCGATAACAATATCCCTGTCTCTTTTTTTTCGCGTAAATGTCTCACCGGGATCCATTGCCGCGAGAACATAACAAATGCCGCTCGGGTTCACCATTATTTCTTGTTTTCAAGATATACGGCAAGCTTATCGATCGTATTCAGATCGGACGAAAGTTCAATTGATACACCGAGAGTATCCTCAACCTTTATGAGAAGCTCTGCCGTATCGAGCGAATCAAGTCCCAGTTCTTCAAACGGAACATCGCTCCTTATCGTCGAAGGATCAACTTCTTTGTACTCTGCGACAATTTCAATAATTCTTTCTTTCATACATTATTCTCCTTAAAAATTTCTACCGTCCGGCACAAACTTATTTTAAAATATTTTCGACATTATTATATCAATTATGACAAAAAAATCAATAATTATGTTTACATATTAACATTTTATTCATAAATAAGATCAAATATTATCAAGATCGCCAAGCCATACCGACACAGATGCATCCGAAGGCATACGCCAATCACCTCGCGGCGAAAGACTTACCGAACCGATCTTGGGTCCGTCCGGCAGGCACGAACGCTTGAACTGCTGTACAAAGAAGCGTCTGACAAAAATTCTTAACCATTTCTTTATTGTTTCCCTGTCAAACACATCCGACCATGCATGACATGCAATACGGTATATTTTCGACGGAGAGAAACCGCATCTGAGGAAGTAGTAGAGAAAGAAGTCGTGAAGGTCATACGGACCGACAATTTCCTCTGTACATTGGACTATTTCCCCGTTTTCCTTTGGCGGAATAAGCTCGGGAGAAACCGGAGTATCGAGCACATCCGAGAGCACACTTCTCTGCTCGTCGCTGTCTGTCACAGCCGCAAAATAAGACACAAGATATCTGACAAGTGTTTTCGGAACAGAAGCATTGACGCCGTACATTGACATGTGATCTCCGTTATACGTTGCCCAGCCGAGTGCAAGCTCGGACAAATCACCGGTACCGATTACAATTGCATTTTCCTTATTTGCCAGATCCATAAGGATCTGTGTACGTTCCCGCGCCTGTGAATTTTCATACGTCACGTCTGTTTTATCAGGATCCTGCCCTATATCCCTGAAATGAAGGCTGACTGCGTCCGAAATCGGAATGGTTCTGAAATCGACGCCGAGAGTCAGACAAAGCTTTTCTGCGTTCGATTTTGTACGATTTGTTGTTCCGAAGCCGGGCATGGTAACCGCGATTATGCCCGAGCGTTCAAGTCCGAGTATATCAAAAGCTTTGGCGGTTATCAGAAGTGCCAGTGTGGAATCAAGCCCACCGGAGATACCTACAACCGCTTTACATCCGATATGAGCGATTCTTTTTGCAAGACCGTGAGCCTGTATTGAAGTAATCAATGAACACCTTTCGGTAAGTAGCTTTGAGTCATCGGGTACAAAAGGATGCTTACGTATCTTCCGTGTTATTGTCGTTTCTTCGACTGTAAGAGAAAATCCGACAATGCGCGGACTGACATCATCCGATCCGCGGAATGTCGTTATGCGTGAACGCTCGGTCGAAATCCTGTAAACATCAATCTCGGATGACGCATATCCTTCTCCGAAAGGCTTGGACTCTGAAAGAATCGATCCGTTTTCGGCTATAATATTATGACCGCCGAAAACAAGGTCGGTAGTTGACTCATTATAACCCGCATTTGCGAAAACATAACCCGATATAAGTCTTGATGAAAGAGATTTTACAAGCTGTCGTCTGTAAATATCCTTTCCGACAACCTCGTCGGAGGCAGACGGAGTCAGAATAACGGTTGCTCCCTTTTCGGCAAGAGCGCAGGACGGCGGTACCGTAACCCACGCATCCTCACATATTTCTATTCCTACGGCAAGTTCGGGAATTTCGTTGCAACGAAAAATCTGATTGGTTCCTATAAAACAATCCTCACAAATGTCAGCGGCGGAGTCGGAACTCTTCCACGGCGTAAAATTTCTGCGTTCATAAAACTCACCGTAATTCGGGAGATTTGTCTTGGGGACAAGTCCGAGAATTTTACCGGAACACACTGCAGCCGCAACATTGTAGAGTTTACCCGCATGGCGGTACGGCAGACCGACAACAAAAAAAACAGGCATGTTTTTTGTCTCTTCCGCAATTGTCTTCAAAGCTTCGGC
>CALBLD010000068.1 GCA_937895775.1 uncultured Clostridia bacterium | reverse complement strand
TCGTCCGAACCGTCCGTACCTTCGGAAGATGCGGAAGCTTTGGTGTCTCCCTCATCCTTTGTGTCGCCGTTTTCGTCGTCCTTCTCTTCGTCGTCCTTCTTGTCGGGATCGATGAAATCGTAGACAATCTTTATTGTCGTGTCATCGTTTACGTATGCACGCGAAATGCTGTTGATCGTGACTTCGAAAACGGCAACGACATCGCGGAGCGATTCGGTCTGGTAATCGGACGGGAAGGTTACCTTTACGGTTACTTTGTCGCCCGCCTTTTTGCCGATAAGCTGATCTTCAAAACCGTCGGTGTTCTTGGACGGATCGTCCTTGTGCTCATATGCGGCGATAAATGTTTTCGATCCGATGACAAGGTCATAGCCGGATGCGAGTTCGGCGTCGGGATCGCTTTCCTTCAGCTTGTCGTTCGCTTCTTTCTCGGTCTCAACGGTGTACTTCATACCATTCAGAACATCGTCCGAGAGCTTTACCGAAGAGTCAAGGGGCTTGCCTTCGTAATAAATATTTACCTGATCGCCGTCTTTCACAAGCTCGTCCTTGTCGGTAAGCTTTGTGTACTCGGTCTTGCGGTATTTTTCAAGGATTTCTTTGACCTGATCGTCGTAATCCTTGTCGATGTCCGAACTTTTTATGGTGACCGTTCCTTTCCCGGGAACCGTAATGTATTTCTCCGGGGAATTGTATGCGCTGCATCCGACAAGGGATGTAGCGGCGATAATTACTGATGCCGCAAGAGCTGTCGCTCTGATGGACTTTTTCATTTTGGGACTTTCTCCTTTATTTTGATATTTGTAACAGTATTAAAATTGCAGATCGACAAACAATCGCTCTCTATTTTATAGCACATTTCACAGAAAAATGGAAGAGGTAATCCGAAAAGTTAACCGTTTGTACACAATTATGCAGACCGTTAATCGTTTGCGTTTTCGTATTTGTCTATCATGATCTCCTTGATCTTCGGCCATGCGGCGTATGCCGCCATGAACGAACAGAGCGAGATCGTTATAATAAACGGAAGAATGATGCCTATCGGAATGTAGACCATTGCAATCACGATGTTCAGAAAAACGGTAAATCCGATCCCGAGAAGGGCGACTATGTTGCGCTTGAAGCCGAGAATCGTGAAGATGAGTGCATTTTTCAGAAGCTTTTTCAGCGAAAGATCAAAGGTTATCATCATGAGATATATGTAAAATCTCATTACAAAGTATATGATCGCCACAAAAATGCTCAGACAGAAAAAGACGCTGAACATCCCCGAAATGTTCCCGGACGTGTAGTTGTAGTTGACGTAGAAGAAATATATGTCGTACGCAATGAGGAAAAGGAATCCGAGATCAAGCATGCCGAAAAGCAGTCCCTGCTTTTTATTGCGGCTTATGGCATATTTGAAATCGGTCCAGAGGAAAATCGGCTCTCCCTTTACAATGTTGCGTAGAATGTAGCTTGTCCCGACATTGACCGGACCGAAAGTAAAGGCAAGCAGCAGTATTCCGCCGAAAAGCGCAATGTATGCGGCAGGCGTCCAGATCGAAACACGCGCGGAACTGCCGTACAGTCCGAAAAGTGCCGCATTTGCGGGAGTCACTGCCGAAAAACGCATCGCACCGTATATCGGAGCAAAGAGCGGGTCGGACGGTGCGCTCATGCGGAGATGCAGATTTTCGCTGAAAACAAGCATTATGAGCAGAATGGGGAAATTGCCGATTACCGTCATAAGGTTGAGATAGAACAGATTTGACAGATGATCGAATGTCATTCTGAAGAAGAAGAGAAAATCCCGTTTGTGATTAGGATCGTAAACCAGATCCTCCTGCCTTTTTCGCTCTCTTTCATAGAGCATGTTGAATATGTTGAATTTCTTCTTTTTCGGCTTGCTTTCGAGCGAGTCGAAATCGGGCTTGTCATTCCTTTTCAATAAATATTCCTCCCAAAAGGTTTTCTACATGACAAATGTCAGAAGATTGAAAACAAAGGTCATAATCAGTATAATTCCCGCAAAAAAGAAAACGCAGGATGCGTAATTTGCGATCCCGGCTCTGTCGGTGCTTCCGGATTTTGAGAAAGATATTGCGGCTCTTGCCGATGAGACGAGTGCAATAACCGATGCGACCGAAAGTGCGGTGTGCATGAAGTAAAGCGGCATCGGAGCCGATGCGTAAAGTATCAGAGCCGACGAATAACCCGCAAGCAGACTGCGGCAAAAAACGATCGCCGCACAGATATATGGCGGATTTCTCGTAAAGCCGCATAAAAATACTGCTGTAAAGAAAAGTGTCTGCCTGATGACCACATGGGCAAATTTTACGGCAGAACCGTCGGAGGCGAAAACAGAGCAGAGATTTTTTTCGGGAATGATCCCGGAACCTCCCGAAATGCAGAGCAGTATTATGCCGAATGTGTAGCCGACCGAGACGGCGAGAGCCGGCAGAAGATCGGATTTTGCGTATTTGCGGCAGAGCCGTCCTTTTTTCATAATAAAATCACCACAGGTATTTTATGATTCCCGATCGGTGAAAATGTCGGATTGCCGCCGCAGTGCTTTTATTTTACTATACATCGCAAAAAAAATCAATCTTTTTCAATAAAAATTCATATTTTTTATTGAAAAAAGACAAACGTGAATGTATAATAAGGAGTATGTAAGAAAACGGATGTTTGAGGCATGTTATGAATCATAGAGATATTTTGCGCATTTTCCGCGTGCCGCCCACGCTGGAATCCGAACGGCTTATTCTGAGAATGATGGATGTGAAGGACAGCGGGGATATGTATGATTATTCCGCACGCGAGGATGTAACCCGCTATCTGCTCTGGTCGCCTCACCCGGATATTTCATACACGAAGGATTATATAAAGAGCGTCCGCCGTCATTACAGACGCGGGGATTTCTTCGATTGGTCGATCGTGCTGAAATCCGACGGGCGTATGATAGGTACCGTCGGTTATACCCGTATAGATACCCCGAACAACTGCGGAGAGATCGGATATGTCCTGAATCCGAGATATCAGAACATGGGTTACGCGACCGAAGCGGCATCTCTTGTCGTGGAGTTCGGTTTTGTGACGCTCGGTCTGAACCGTATCGAGGCAAAATATATGAGCGAAAATACGGCAAGCAGAAGGGTAATGGAAAAAGTAGGGATGTCGTTTGAAGGAACCATGAAGGAACGGCTTCTTGTCAAGGGCAGATACAGGGATATTTCCTGCTGTGCGATAACCAGAAAAGAATTTGACGAAAATAAAGCGCGGGACGATGGCGGAAAATTGTAAAGTATAATTGAATTTTTTCAAAAACTATTGCAATTTCCGGATATGTATCTTATAATAATACGTAAAACAAAACGGGACGAGAGGAAACTGTATATGAATTTCTTTTATATTTTGGCGGACAGCGGTAATCAGGGCGGCAGCGGTCTGACGCTGATCCTTATGACCGTGGCACTTCTCGGTGCAATGTACTTTTTCATGATCCGCCCTCAGCGCAAGCAGGAAAAAGAGGTCAACGCAATGCGTAACAATCTTCAGGTAGGCGATGAGATCACAACAATAGGCGGTATAATCGGAAAGGTTGTCAGCATAAAGGACGAGACATGCATGATAGAAAGCGGCAGAGACCGTGTAAGAATCCGCGTGCTGAAATCCGCAATAAAGAGTGTCGATGTTCCGGCGGCTGTTGCGAACGGACTTGTTGCCGAGCCGGCAAAGGATGAATCCAAAAAGACGGATGAAGCTGCACAGAACACAGATGATAAACCCGAAGAAAAAAAGAAAAAGGGATTTTTCAAAAAGAAATAACCGTGTGCCGCGGAGAGCGTTCCGCGCAACCGGATACCGCCGTGTGCATGTGTCATGCGGCGGATTCTTTTTGCTTTGCCCGGAAAAGTAATAAAAAATCACCCGTTATCATATCTTTTATCGATAAATAAATGACGGGTGGTATTTTTATGGATTGGTCGATTCTGAAAAAATCGGTTCGGACAGCCGTCCTTGCACATGTCGGAGCTGTCGCTGTTGTATTTGCCGAAACATTTATTGCCGATAAAAGTCCGGATCCGGACAGGATAGCGACTGTCTTCGGCATTGCGGCACTCGTATGCGGGTCGCTGATATGCGGCTTTCTGTCGTTCGCCGCGTCCGCCGGAGCGGGAGATGCACTGTTCGCATCGCTTATGTACAATGTCCCGCTTGCAGTGCTGTCGTTTGCGATCGGCGGAAGGAATGCCGTAATGTCGGTGCCGATCCGTATTGCGATCTTTCTTACCTCGACGGGACTTGCGTTTGTTCTTCCCATGCTGCTCCCGAAAAAAACGGCGGGCGGCAGAAAACGCAACGCCCGCAGAATAGCAAGGAACTATTCGGGCGGGCGGAACTACCACTCTATCTGAGGAAGTGTGCCTATTGCGGTGATCGGCGGGAGGGTGGCTGTTTGTGATGTTGTTGTCGTTGTCGTGATTATCGGAGGCACCGTTGTAACCGATGTGCGGGGAGTTGTATCCGTGATTGGGGAGGTGTCGGATGAGGTGACGGATGTCGTTGTTGTCGTAACCGGTACTCTGACCGTTGTTGTAACCGGCGGATTCGTGCGCGGCTTTGTTGTGGTTCTCACCTGCGCAGACGTGGTAGTGGTTGCGGAGACTGCGGGAGTAGTGACAGGAGCAGACGAGGTGGTGACCGATGACTGCGGCGGCTCTGCCGTAGTCTGACTCAGGGCAGACGTCGCTGTCGATGTCACCGATGTTGTCGATGATGCTGCGGTCGATGCCGACGCCGGGATCGTCTGCACGGACGTCCCGTCGGTAGTCTGCGGCTCGCTATGACAAGCCGAAAGTATGAATACGGCAGCGATAAACAGAACGGTGACAACTGCCGATACGGTAAATGTTTTTTTCATCTTAATTTCATCCTTGCGAAATCGGTATCTTTCGCCGATATTTTATCATTTAATCGGTTCTGTGTCAAGAGTTTTGGCTTATTTCCGGAAAACTCTTTACATGACGGTATAAATATGTTAAAATAGATGCAGACTTGTATCGGGGAAAGGGGTGCCGTCATGAGTTTCTGGCGCGGCTTCTGGTTCGGGTTTCTGATAATGATCGGTCTTCTGGCGATAGCTGTTATCTGTATGTTCATATTTTTCTGAGCAGATATTACCCGATACGGACAATCCGATACGGATAAGGAGAAAATAAAGATGAGAATCGACCGCTTTATCGGTCAGATGACTGCTATGTCGCGGTCGGAAGCATCGCTCGCCGTCAGAAAGGGACGGGTTGCGGTGGACGGCGTTGTACTGCGCGATCCGTCCGCGCATATCGATCCCGAAAGGCAGTCGGTGACCGTTGACGGAAAAGAAACGGTATATAAAAGAAATGTGTACATAATGATGAATAAGCCGATCGGCGCAGTCTGTGCGACCGAGGACGGCGATCTCACGGTTATTGATCTGCTTCCATCCGAATTTAAAAGGGCGGGTCTTTTTCCGTGCGGCAGACTTGATAAGAATACGACAGGATTTGTGCTGATAACCGATAACGGGAAGCTTGCGCACAGACTGCTTGCGCCCGCTTCGCATGTTGCGAAAACCTATCGTTTTTCACTGAAATTCCCTTTTTCGGACGAGGATATCGCATTGCTTGAAAAGGGGATCGCACTTGAAGACGGAAGCGTGACTCTTCCGTGCGTGCTGAAAAGACTGTCGCCGGATGAGGGCGAGATAACACTGCATGAGGGAAAATTTCATCAGATCAAAAGGATGTTTCTTGCGGTGCATAATCAGGTACGCACCCTGTCCCGCGTTTCGTTTGCGGGAATTCCGCTTGATAAAAGTCTCGCTCCCGGAGAGTGTCGGCTTTTGTCGGAGAATGAAGCCGCACTGCTTGAGAGTTATCTGCGATGTTCGGGCAAAAATTCTAATATATTAGAATAGCAAAAAACAGAAAAGTCACATAAAGAGAAAAAACCATTGTATATTTTCGATAATGCACAAAAAAAAATATGAATTTTTGGTAGGTAGGCACCTATAAATG
>CALBLD010000067.1 GCA_937895775.1 uncultured Clostridia bacterium | reverse complement strand
CCTTGACACACTTCTCCACCCGCAGTTCGATGCGAAGGCACTCAAGGCTGCAAATCCGGTCGGAAAGGGTCTCGGTGCTTCTCCCGGAGCTGCATGCGGCAAGATCGTATTCTCCGCAGAAGATGCAGTCGAATGGAAGGCTCGCGGCGAAAAGGTAGTTCTTGTTCGTCTTGAGACCTCTCCCGAAGACATTACCGGTATGAAGGCTGCTCAGGGTATTCTTACCGTTCGCGGCGGTATGACATCTCACGCTGCCGTTGTTGCACGCGGAATGGGAACTTGCTGCGTTTCCGGTTGCGGCGACATCAAGATGGACGAAGAAAACAAGAAGTTCGAACTTGCAGGCAAGGTATATCACGAGGGCGACGCTATTTCGATAGACGGTACCACCGGTAACATTTATGACGGAATTATTCCTACCGTTGACGCTACAATTGCAGGCGAATTCGGCAGAGTAATGTCCTGGGCTGACAAGTTCAGAAAGCTTCAGGTCAGAACCAATGCGGATACTCCGACAGACGCAAAGAAGGCACGTGAACTCGGTGCTGAAGGAATCGGTCTTTGCCGTACAGAGCACATGTTCTTCGAGGCTTCGAGAATTGCCGCATTCCGTGAAATGATCTGCTCTGACACTGTTGAAGAGAGAGAAGCAGCACTTGACAAGATCGAACCGATGCAGCAGGGCGACTTTGAGAAGCTTTACGAGGCTCTTGAAGGCAATCCCGTAACCATCCGTTTCCTTGATCCTCCGCTTCACGAATTTGTTCCTACCGAAGAGGCTGACATTGAGCTTCTCGCAAAGACTCAGGGCAAATCGGTTGAGACAATAAAGAACATTATCAATTCCCTTCACGAGTTCAACCCGATGATGGGTCACCGCGGATGCCGTCTTGCGGTCACATATCCCGAAATCGCAAAGATGCAGACCAAAGCGGTAATAAAGGCTGCTATCAACGTAAAGAAGAAGCATCCCGACTGGACGATCGTTCCCGAGATCATGATTCCTCTTGTAGGAGAGATCAAAGAACTCAAGTTCGTTAAGGATGTTGTTGTAAAGACAGCCGACGCTGTCATCGCAGACGCAGGTATTGATCTTAAGTATGAAGTCGGAACAATGATCGAGATTCCGAGAGCGGCACTTACTGCAGACGAAATTGCAAAAGAAGCTGAATTCTTCTGCTTCGGTACAAACGACCTCACACAGATGACCTACGGCTTCTCACGTGATGATGCAGGCAAGTTCCTCAACTCCTACTATGAAAACAAGATTTTCGAAAACGATCCGTTCGCAAAGCTTGACCAGGTCGGTGTCGGAAAGCTTATGGAGATGGCTGTAACACTCGGAAGAAAAGTTCGTCCGAACATGCACATCGGCATTTGCGGCGAACACGGCGGCGATCCTTCGTCGATCGAGTTCTGCAACAAGCTCGGACTCACCTATGTTTCATGCTCTCCTTTCAGAGTACCGATCGCACGCCTTGCAGCTGCACAGGCAGCTATTAAACAAAAGTAGGCTATCGTCCCGTCAGTGGAAAACTGA